>NZ_JAQISV010000009.1:0-69631 GCF_048569675.1 Geodermatophilus sp. CPCC 206100 | reverse complement strand
CCCGCGACGGCCCCCCCGCCGCCCCGGGCCCCCCGCGGCCGGGCGGCGGCGGGGGCTCTGTCGCCCCCGCCTAGTTGCGGGCGGCGGTCCCGGTGTAGTCGTCGGAGGCCGACACCCAGCTCATGAGGCCGCGCAGCTTGCGCCCGGTCTCCTCGATCGGGTGCGCCTCCGCCTCGGCCCGGCGCCGCTTGAAGTCCGGCGCGCCGGCGTCCTGGTCGGCGATGAAGGCGGCGGCCCAGGAACCGTCCTTGATGGCCGCGAGGACGTCCTTCATCGTCGCCTTGACGTGCTCGTCGACGATCTTCGGGCCGGTGGTGTAGTCGCCGTACTCGGCGGTGTCCGACACCGACCAGCGCTGCTTGGCGATGCCGCCCTCGTACATGAGGTCGACGATCAGCTTGAGCTCGTGCAGGCACTCGAAGTAGGCGATCTCGGGCTGGTACCCGGCCTCGATGAGGGTCTCGAAGCCCGCGGCCACGAGCGCGGACATGCCGCCGCAGAGCACCGCCTGCTCGCCGAACAGGTCGGTCTCGGTCTCCTCGGCGAAGGTGGTCTTGATGACGCCGGCCCGCGCGCCACCGATCGCCTTGGCGTAGGACAGCCCCAGCTGCAGCGCCTGACCGCTGGCGTCCTGCTCGACCGCGACCAGGCAGGGCACGCCCTTGCCGTTCTCGAACTCGCGGCGCACCAGGTGGCCGGGGCCCTTGGGGGCGACCATCGCGACGTCCACGCCGGCCGGGGGCTTGATGTAGCCGAACCGGATGTTGAAGCCGTGGCCGAAGAACAGCGCGTCGCCGTCCTGCAGGTTGGGCTCGACCGACTCCTTGTACAGGTTCCGCTGCACGTGGTCCGGCGCGAGGATCATGATCAGGTCGGCCTCGGCGGCCGCCTCGGCCGGCGTGACGACCCGCAGGCCCTCGGCCTCGGCCTTGGGGCGGCTCTTGCTGCCCTCGGGCAGGCCGACGCGCACGTCGACACCCGAGTCACGCAGCGACAGCGCGTGGGCGTGGCCCTGGCTGCCGTAGCCCAGGACGGCGACGGTGCGCCCCTGGATGATCGACAGGTCGGCGTCGTCGTCGTAGAAGATCTCGGCGGCCATGCGGTACGTGCTCCTTCAGGTTGTGCTCAAGCGCGGTGAAGCGCGGTGGGCGGTGGGGCTCTAGGCGGTGTTCATGGCGCGACTCCGCGCCCTGGTCCGCTCCTCGCTCGTTCCTCGCTGCGATGTTCCCAGGGCTGTCGTCACGCGGTGCGCTCGACGGGGCGCAAGGTACCGGCGCCCGACATCGACCGCGGACCCCGCCCCAGCGCGACGGTGCCCGACTGCGCCATCTCCTTGATCCCCAGGGGGGCGAGGACGGCGAGCAGGGCCTGGAGCTTGTCCGGCGTGCCGGTGGCCTCCAGGGTCACGGTGTCGGTGTTGACGTCGACCACGTGGGCGCGGAACAGCTCGGCGGTCTGCAGCACCTGGGTGCGGTCGGCCATCGGCGCGCGCACCTTGACCAGCAGCAGCTCGCGCTGGACGGCGGCGGCCGACTCGAGCTCGACGATCTTGATGACCTCGATGAGCTTGTTCAGCTGCTTGGTGATCTGCTCCAGCGGCTGGGTCTCGGCGTCCACGACGATCGTCATGCGGGACAGGTCCGGGTTCTCCGTCGGCCCGACGGCCAGCGACTCGATGTTGAACGAGCGCCGGCTGAACAGCGCCGACACCCGGGCGAGGACACCGGACTTGTTCTCGACGAGGACCGACAGCGTGTGGCGGGTCACTGCTCACTTCCTTTCAGGACCATCCGGCCCGGGGCGGCCCCCTCCAGGGTCCCGCCCGAGCCTGCGAGGAGCGGGGAGGAGGGGGTCCTTCTACGAGTGGTGGGGAGGAACGGGGTCCTTCGTCAGACCTGTCCGTCGCCGAAGACCGGGCGGACGTCCCGCGCGGCCATGATGTCGTCGTTGCTCGCCCCGGCCGCGACCATCGGCCACACCTGGGCGTCGGAGCCGACCACGAAGTCGATGACCACCGGGGCGTCGTCGATCGCCATGGCCTTCTCGATGACCGCGTCGACGTCGTCCTTGCTCTCGCAGCGCAGGCCCACGCAGCCCAGCGCCTCGGCGAGGGCGACGAAGTCGGGGATGCGGACCGGCTTGGGGGCGCCGTTCTCGTCGACCGCGTGCAGCTTGGTGTTGGAGTAGCGGCCCTCGTAGAACAGGGTCTGCCACTGCCGGACCATGCCCAGGTTGCCGTTGTTGATGATCGCGACCTTGACCGGGATGCCCTCGATGGCGCAGGTGGCCAGCTCCTGGTTGGTCATCTGGAAGCAGCCGTCGCCGTCGATGGCCCACACCGTCGTCTCGGGGCAGCCGTACTTGGCGCCCATCGCCGCCGGGACGGCGTAGCCCATCGTCCCGAGCCCCCCGCTGTTGAGCCAGGTGCCGGGCTTCTCGTACCGGACGAACTGCGCGGCCCACATCTGGTGCTGGCCGACGCCGGCGGCGTAGATCGCGTCGGGGCCGGCGATGGCGCCCAGCCGCTCGATCACGTACTGCGGCGACAGCGCGCCGTCCTCCGGCCAGTCGTAGCCCAGGGGGTAGGTCTGGCGCCACTGGTCCAGCTGCTGCCACCAGGCCGCGAGGTCCGGGGTGCGGCCGGCCTCGTGCTCGGCGCGCAGGGCGGTCACCAGCTCGCCGATCGTCTCCCGCGCGTCGCCCACGATCGGGACGTCGGCCTTGCGGTTCTTGCCGATCTCGGCCGGGTCGATGTCGGCGTGCACGACCTGCGCCTCGGGGGCGAACGAGGACAGCTGGCCGGTCACCCGGTCGTCGAAGCGGGCGCCGAGGGCGACGATCACGTCGGACTTCTGCAGGGCGGTCACCGCGGCGACCGTGCCGTGCATGCCGGGCATGCCCAGGTGCTGCGGGTCGCTGTCGGGGAACGCGCCGCGGGCCATGAGGGTGGTGACGACGGGCGCGCCGGTCAGCTCCGCGAGCTCGGCCAGCTCCGCGGTGGCGCGGGCCTTGAGGACCCCGCCGCCGACGTACAGCACCGGGCGGCGGGCCCCGGCGATGAGCGCGGCGGCCTCGCGCACCTGCTTGCCGTGCGGCCGGGTCGTGGGCTTGTAGCCGGGCAGCTCCAGCCGCGGCGGCCAGGAGAAGTCGGTGGTGGCCTGCAGGACGTCCTTGGGGATGTCGACCAGGACCGGGCCGGGCCGGCCGGTGGCGGCCAGGTGGAAGGCCTCGGCGATCCGCTGCGGGATCTCGCGGGCGTCGGTGACCAGGAAGTTGTGCTTGGTGACCGGCATCGTGATGCCGCGGATGTCGGCCTCCTGGAAGGCGTCGGTGCCGATCGAGCCGCTGGGCACCTGCCCCGTGATGGCGACGATCGGGACCGAGTCCATGTAGGCGTCGGCCAGCGGGGTCACCAGGTTGGTGGCGCCCGGACCCGAGGTGGCCATGCAGACGCCGACCCGCCCGGTGGCCTGCGCGTAGCCGGTGGCCGCGTGCCCGGCGCCCTGCTCGTGCCGGACGAGGACGTGGCGCACCGCGGAGTCGAACAGCGGGTCGTAGGCCGGGAGGATCGCGCCGCCCGGGATCCCGAACACCACCTCGACACCGACGGCCTCGAGCGAGCGCACGAGGCTCTGCGCCCCGGTGATGCCGCTGAGCGGCTCGGCGGCGGCGGAGGCGACCGACCGGGCGGTCGTCTCGACACCGGTGAGCGCCTCGGCCGCTTCGCGGGTGGGGGACTCGCCCGGGGTGGTGCTGTTCATGGCGTCTCCTGGCAGTGACCCGAGGGGGGCCGTCGGTTCGGGGGCCGTGCGGTGTGCGGTGCGGGTGCCTGCGGGCGGTCCGGTGCGGCGGAGCCGGGCTCACCCACGAAAAAACCCCTCGTGCCTGCGGGCACAGAGGGGTCAGCGCGTCGGTCGGGCGACCGACGCGCTAGGCGACTACGAGGAGCAGGCAGGCCGAGCGCACCCGCTCACTGTGCGCCTCGACCGCCCGGTCGTCAACCACGCCGTCCCACTGGATGGACACGCGGCGGATCAGACGTGGGACGGGAACCGGATCTCGTCGAGCACCGCGGGGTCGAAGCCGACCAGCATCGCCGGCAGCTCCCCGGCGGGCACCGGCGCGCCGAGCAGGAAGCCCTGCAGGAACCGGCAGCCGAGCCGGTCGAGCGCGGCGAGCTGGCCGGGGGTCTCGACGCCCTCGGCGACGACGTCCATCCCGAGCGCGCGCCCGAGGTCGACGACGCTGGCGACGAGCGCGGCGGTGCGGGGGTCGTCCTCGATGTGGGCGACGAACGCGCGGTCCATCTTGAGCACGTCGACCGGCAGCCGGGCCAGCCGCGCCAGCGAGGAGTGCCCCTTGCCGAAGTCGTCGAGGGACAGCACGCAGCCCATCTCGCGCAGCGCGTCGAGGTCGCCCTCCATGCGGTCCCCGGCGCCCATGAGCACCGACTCGGTGATCTCGAGCATCAGCCGGCTGGCCGGCACGCCGCTGTCGGCGAGTGCCCGGGCCACGTCGGCGGCCAGGCACCCGGCCTGCAGGTGCCGGACGGAGATGTTGACGCCCAGCTGGACGTCGTGCCCGGCGGCGAGCAGCGGGGCCAGCGCCGCGGTCGCCCTCCCGAGCACCCAGCGCTGCAGGGGGACGACGAGGCCGTCGTCCTCGGCCAGGCCGACGAACTCGTCGGGCGGCACGGCGCCGTACTCGGGGTGCTCCCACCGCACGAGGGCCTCCAGGCCCAGCACGCGGCGCTCCAGCACCCCGACCACGGGCTGGAAGACGACCGCCAGCCGGCCCTCGGCGATCGCGCCGGGGAGGTCGCGAGCCAGGCGGGCCCGCCGGTCGACCGCCCGGTCCAGCGCCTCGCCGGAGGTGCGCACGCAGTTCTTGCCGTCCGCCTTCGCCGTCCGCAGGGCCAGGTCGGCCCGGCGCAGGGTCTCGGTGGGGTCGGTCCCGGGCCGCAGCTCGGCGAGGCCGACGCTGCCCGAGACGGCGAAGACCGGTCCGCGGGCGCCGGCCCCGCCGGGGCCGGCCGGCCGGTGCTCGCGGTCGAGCAGCTCCACCAGGCGCTCGGCCAGGGCCGTCGCCTCCTGCCGGTCGGCGCGGACCAGGACGGCGAACTCGTCGCCGCCCAGGCGCGCCACGAGGTCGTCCTCCCGCGCGGCCGCACGCAGCCCCTGGGCGACCTCGACGAGCAGCTGGTCGCCGGCGTCGTGGCCGGCCACGTCGTTGACGGCCTTGAACCCGTCGAGGTCGATGAGCAGCACGCAGGCGGGTCCGGACCCCGGCTCGGCCAGGTCGGCCATGAGGCGGGCGCGGTTGGGCAGCCCGGTGAGGAAGTCGGTGTAGGCCAGCCGCTCGAGCTCCCGCTGGGTGCGGCGCAGGGCGCTGACGTCGCGCAGGTGCAGGACCAGCCCGTCGTCCTCGCCGCCGGTGCGCGCGGCACCGGACACCTCGACGTCGCGCCAGCCCCGGTCGCGGGTGCCGAACCGCACGGTCGCCGGCAGGTCGGCCGGGACGGCGCCGCCGCGGACGGCGGCCGTCACCCGGTCCAGGAGGGCACGGTCGTCGCCGTGCACGAGGGCGCGCAGGGTGCGGCCGGACAGGTCGCGCCCGCTCCAGCCGAGCTGGTCGCGCACCGCTCCGGACGTCCAGGCGACCCGGCTGGCGGCGTCGAGGACGACCGTGGCCGCCTCGCCGCTGTGCAGCAGGGCTCGCAGCCAGCCCTCGGTGCGCCGGACGCGGCGGGTCAGCCGCTCGCCGTCGACGGCCCACAGCAGGCAGCGCACGAAGGCCAGCAGCATCAGCAGCGTGATGCCGACGCCCTCCAGCGGGGAGACGGCGCGGCCCACGACGACGCCGACCGCGAGGAAGAGCGCGACCCCGAAGGCGGCGCACACGCTGACCACGACGGCGAGGAGGGGCATCGCGGCCGGCGGCTCGGCGTCCTCCCGGGGCCGGCCGCGGTCGGCGGCGACCGCCTGCAGCCCGCACGCGAGCATGGCCAGCCAGGCTCCCCCGGTCAGGACGTCGAGCGCGTCGTCGCGCAGGGCGACCGCGAGCGCCCCGCTGACCACCACGACGGCGAGCGCCGCGAACGCGCCCAGCAGCCAGGCGGCGGCGCGGCGGCGGCCGACGGGCACCGCGGCGGTCGTCACCAGCCCGACGCCGCACAGGAGCGCGCCCACGGCCGGGTAGCCGATCGAGACCAGCGCGTGGGCCGGGCTGCCGGAGCGCGCGGCCGCGTCGGCCAGCAGGGCCTCCCCCAGCAGGCCGACGGCCACGAGCACGATCGCGCCGTCCAGCAGCAGCCGCGAGCCGATGGGCCGGGAGCCGGCCGCGGGCAGCAGCCGGAGGCAGGCCAGGAGGGCGACGGGCACCGCCGCAACGAGCGGCACGTCGTGCCATCCGGCCGCACTGGTGTTGACCCCGACGCCGGCGACGGCGCTGCCGGCCTGGCCGAGGCCCAGCAGCACCGCGGTCAGGGTGAAGGCCCGCCAGGGGCTGGCCGAGTGCGCGGGCAGCCGGGCACCGCGCCGCAGGACGACGACCGCGGCGACCCACGAGCCGGCCGCCAGCAGGGCCGGGCCCACGCGGAGGGCGGCGTGCGGTGCCGTCGACTCGACCAGCGCCAGCGCCGCGGCCAGGAGCGTCAGGAGGCCGAGCACGGCGACCGGTCCGCGGCGTCCCCGGACGGGGCCGTCGGAGGAGCGCCGGCCGGCCGGCGGTCCGGCCATCAGCGGGTCCCGACGAGGCCGGGCCACAGGACGCCGGCGCCGTCGGACAGGAGGTCGGTCAGCTCGCCGAGCCGCATCGGGCGGGCCAGCAGGAAGCCCTGGGCGAAGCCGCACCCGGCCGCGCGCAGCGCTCCCAGCTGGGCCGGGGTCTCCACGCCCTCGGCGACGACGTCGAGGCCGAGCGAGCGGCCGATCCCGACCACGGACTCGCACAGGGCCCGGGTCTTCGGGTCGCGGTCCACGCGGGAGACGAAGGAGCGGTCCAGCTTGAGGACGTCGATCGGCAGCCGGGTGAGGTGCGCGAGCGAGGAGTGCCCGGTGCCGAAGTCGTCGAGGGCCACGTGCACGCCCATGAGCCGCAGCGCCTCGATGTCCACGGCCACGTGGTCGCCCTCGGCGTCCACCGTCGCCTCGGTGATCTCCAGGATGAGCCGCTCGGGGGCCAGGCCGGTCGAGCGCAGCACCGCGGCGACGTCGCCGACGAGGGTCCGCGCCGCGACGTGCGAGGCGGAGATGTTGACGCCCAGGCGCAGGGGGGCGCCGGTCGCGGGCATCAGGACCGCCGCGGCGGCGGCGTACTCGAGGGCCCACCGCTGCAGCTCGCCGATGACGCCGGCGCGCTCGGCGACCGGCACGAACTCCGACGGGGGCACGTCCCCCAGTTCCGGGTGCCGCCAGCGCAGCAGCGCCTCGACGCCGGTCACCCGCTGCTCCTCGAGGCAGACCACCGGCTGGAACAGGACGGCGATCTCGCCGCGGGTCCAGGCGCCGGGCAGGTCCTCGCGCAGCTGCGCGCGCCGGGCGGCCGCGCCGCCCAGGGCGTCGCGGTAGCGGCGGGCGCTGCCCGGACCGCCGGCCGCCGCCGCGCGGACGGCGAGGTCGGACCGGGTGAGCAGGTCGGCCACGCCGAGGCCGGGCTCGAGCTCGACGACGCCCACGCTGCCGCTCAGGTCGACGATGCCGGCCCCGGTGTCCAGGGGCTGCTCGACGACCGACAGCAGGCGGCCGGCGAGCAGGTCGACGACGTGCGCGGGGCCCTCCGCGAGGACGGCGAAGGTCCCGGCGCCCACCCGCGCGACCAGGTCCGATCCGCGGACGGTGGCGCGCAGCCGGCGACCCACCTCGACCAGGACGGAGCCGGCGACCTCGAGCCCGGCGTTGTCGCGTACCTCCTCCAGGTCGGCCAGCTCGACGAGCAGCAGGCTGCGGAACGGGGTGTCCGGGGTGCCGGCCTCGGCCAGCGCCACCTCGAGCGCCCGCTGGCTGCCGGCCCGGTTGGGCAGGCCGGTGAGCGGGTCGGTGAACGCGAGCTGCTCCAGGGCGAGCTCGCGCTCGACGCGGTCGGTGGTGTCCCGGCAGTGCAGCACGAGGGCGCCCACGTCGGCGTCGCGGCGCAGGTCGGAGACGGCGGCCTCCAGGTGCCGCCACGAGCCGTCGGTGTGCCGCATCCGCAGGACGAGCGGGCCGGGCGCGGACGGGCCGGCGTCGGCCGACCCCAGGGCGTCGGCCAGCGGCCCGGCGTCCTCGGGGTGGACCAGCTCGAGCAGGCCCCGGCCGCGCGCCGGCGACAGGGGGTCGCCGAGCGTGGTGGCGAGCGCGGGCGAGGCCCAGGTGATCCGCAGGTCGCCGTCCAGGATGAGCACCGGGTCGCCGCTGGCGGCGACCAGCGAGCGGAAGTAGGCCTCGCTGCGCCGCAAGCGGGCACCCATGCGCTGCTCCTCGCGCGCGGTGACCCAGCGGTGCACGGCGGTGAGGACGGCGCAGGTGAGGACGCCGACGAGCACGACGCGGTTCGGCCGGTCGCTGACCAGCGCGGCGACGGCGCCGCCGAACAGCGCGACGACCATGGCCAGGTGCGGCAGCAGTTGGCCGAGCTGGGTGGAGCGGCCGCTGCGGGGGCGCGGGCGGGCCGCCTCCCCGGTGCAGGGCCCCGGGTCGGCCAGCGCGGCGGCGGCCATCAACGTGAGGCCGCCGGTGACGAGGAAGCGGCCGAGGTCGGCCGCGCCCGCGGCGTCCGACAGCGCGGCGGAGGTCCCGATGGCGCGGCCGGCGGTGGTGAGCACCGTCCCGGCGAGCAGGACCAGGGCCATCGGCTGGCGGTGGCCCTCGATGACCCCGAGGACCACCAGCGCGGCGGTCATCGTGGCCGAGGTGATGAGGACGGCGGCGGCCAGCACGGCGGCCTCGGCGGGGCGCAGGTCCAGCCAGCTGCGGTGCGGACCCAGCACGAGCAGCTGCACCATCAGCACCCCGGCGGTGCCGAACAGGGCGAGCTCGACGCCGGACCGGGCTCCGCGGCGCAGCCGCTCGCGGCCCACCAGCGTGAGGACGCCGACGACCACGAGCAGGTAGCCGGGGACGGTGGGCAGCCAGCGCAGCAGGACCTGCTGCATGGGGTCGGTGGGCGCGACGACCAGGACGGCGACGAAGCCGACGACCGGCAGCAGGGGGGCGACGGCGATCAGCCGCCACCCGCGGGCGCCGGTCTGACGGGAGTGCCCGGCGCACCACATGACCGCGGCGGCGACCACGCCCATCGCGGCCAGGGCGACGTCGGCGGCGGACCCGGGGCCGGCCGAGGACGCCGAGAGTGCGCAGGTCGTCCCCGCCACCACGGCGCTCGCCAGGAGCACCCACCTCAGCCTGTCCACACCCGCTGTCTCGGCACGCGCCGCGGGCGGCCACAGCGCTGCCGGGCAGGCCTCACCCCAACGGGGGGCCCGCCTGGCCCCTCCTCAGCCGCAGATGGCCCCCTGCGCGGCCGACCCGACGAGCTTGGCGTACTTCCCGAGGACGCCGGTCGTGTACCGCGGGGGCAGCGGCGCCCACCCGGCGCGGCGGCGGGCCAGCTCCTCGTCGTCGACGAGCAGGTCCAGGGTCCGGGTGGAGAGGTCCAGCCGGACCCGGTCGCCGTCCTGCACCAGGGCGATCGGCCCGCCGTCGGCGGCCTCGGGCGCGACGTGGCCGACGCACAGGCCCGTCGTCCCGCCGGAGAACCGGCCGTCGGTGAGCAGCAGCACGTCCTTGCCGAGGCCCGCGCCCTTGATCGCGCCGGTGACGGCGAGCATCTCGCGCATGCCCGGGCCGCCCCGGGGTCCCTCGTACCGGATCACCACGACGTCGCCGGCCTGCAGGGTGCCCTCGGTGACGGCGTCCATCGCGCCCTGCTCGCCGTCGAAGACGCGGGCGGTGCCCTCGAAGACGTCGGCGTCGAACCCGGCCGACTTCACCACCGCGCCCTCGGGCGACAGCGAGCCGCGCAGGATGGTCAGCCCGCCGGTCCGGTGGATCGGGTTGCTCATCGCGTGGACGATCGTGCCGTCCAGGTCCGGCGGGGCGATCTCGGCGAGGTTCTCGGCCATCGTCTTCCCGGTGACGGTGAGGACGTCGCCGTGCAGCAGCCCCGCGTCGAGCAGCGCGCGCAGCACGACCGGGACGCCGCCGACGCGGTCGATGTCGGTCATGACGAACCGGCCGAACGGCTTGACGTCGGCCAGGTGCGGGGTGCGGTCGCCGATCCGGTTGAAGTCCTCGAGGGTCAGCTCGACCTGCGCCTCGTGCGCGATGGCCAGCAGGTGCAGGACGGCGTTGGTCGAGCCGCCCAGCGCCATGACCACGGTGATCGCGTTCTCGAACGCCTCCCGGGTCATGATCTGGCGGGCGGTGATGCCGTGGCGGAGCAGGTTGACCACGGCCTCGCCGGAGGCGACGGCGACGGCGTCGCGGCGGCTGTCGGGGGCCGGCGGGGCGGCGCTGCCGGGCAGGGCCATCCCGAGCGCCTCGGCGACGCTGGCCATGGTGTTGGCGGTGTACATGCCGCCGCAGGAGCCCTCGCTGGGGCAGGCCGCCTTCTCGATGGCGTCCAGTTCCTCACGGGTGATCAGCCCGCGGGCGCAGGCACCGACGCCTTCGAAGACGTCGATGATCGTCAGGTTGTCCCGGTCGCCGAGCCGGCCGGGCAGGATCGAGCCGGAGTAGACGAAGACGCTCGCCAGGTCCAGCCGGGCCGCGGCCATGAGCATGCCGGGCAGGGACTTGTCGCAGCCGGCCAGCAGCACGGTGCCGTCGAGGCGCTCGGCGAACACGACCGTCTCGACGGAGTCGGCGATCACCTCGCGGGACACCAGCGAGGCGCGCATGCCCTCGTGGCCCATCGAGATGCCGTCGGAGACCGAGATCGTGCCGAACTCCAGCGGATAGCCGCCGGCGGCGTGCACGCCCTCCTTGGCCCGCTTGGCCAGCCGGTCCAGCGAGAGGTTGCACGGGGTGATCTCGTTCCACGACGAGGCGACGCCGATCTGCGGCTTGTCCCAGTCGTCGTCCCCCATGCCGACCGCTCGCAGCATCGCGCGGGCCGGGGCCTTGGCGATGCCGTCGGTCACCTCGTAGCTGCGCGGCTTCATGGGGCTGTGGGTCCCGCTGTGGGACTCGTGTCCGGGGATGAGGTCCTCGCCGATCGTCACGTCCGGGGATGGTAGGCGGCTGCCGCGCAACGGCCGAGAGAGCACTCATACTGGTACTGACACCACCAGCCGGAGGAGGAGCCGTGCCGCCGTCCGCCCGCCGGGAGCTGGCGGAGTTCCTCCTCTCCCGCCGCCGCCAGGTCGACCCCCGCGCGGTCGGCCTGCCGGCCGCCGGCGCCCGCCGCACCCCCGGGCTGCGGCGGGAGGAGGTCGCGATGCTGTCCGGCGTCAGCCACACCTGGTACACGTGGCTGGAGCAGGGCCGCGACATCCGGCCCTCCCGCCAGGTGGTCGACGCCCTGGCCCGCACGCTCCGGCTGTCCCCGGCCGAGCACGAGTACGTGCTCCGGCTGAGCGGGCACGGCGCCGGGGCGCCCTGGGCCGCGGCGCGGGGCATGCCGCCGCACGTGCAGCGGCTGGTGGACGCGCTGGGCCCCTCCCCCGCCTACGTCATCACCGCGAGCTGGTCGATCGTCGGCTGGAACGCCGCCTACGAGCGGCTATACCCGGGCGTGGCCACCGTGCCGGCGGCCGACCGGAACCTGCTGTGGCTGGTCTTCACCGACCCCGCCGTCCGGGACCTGCTCGGGGACTGGACGACCGACAGCCGGCGGTTCCTCACCCAGTTCCGCGCCGAGGTCGGTCCGCGGCTGGCCGACCGCGAGGTCGTCGACCTCGTGGCCCGGCTCGAGGCGGCCAGCGGGCACTTCCGCGCCGGGTGGGCGAGCCACGACGTCGACCGGTTCAGCTCCGGCCAGCGCCGGTTCACCCACCCGGAGGTCGGTGAGCTGCTGCTCGAGCACCACCAGCTCACGCCCGCCGACGCCCCGCACCTGCAGCTGGTCGTCTACACCGCCGCGGCCGGCAGCGACGCCGCCGGCAAGCTGGCGCGGCTGAGCGCCTGAGCCGGTCTGGGAGGATCGGCAGACGTGGCTGCTCGCATGCGGATGGGCCGGACGGCGCTGCTCCCGGTGCTCGTGCTGTTCCTCTGCGCGGTTCCGCTGGCCTTCGCCGCGCCCTGGACGCCGGTGCTCCTGCTCGTGCCCCTGCTCGCCGGGGCCTGGGTGCTCCGCGTCGGCGTCGACGTCGACGACGGCGGGATCACCGCCCGCTCCCTGGCCGGCGCGCGGCGGGTGCCGTGGCCGGAGTTGGCCGGCATCCGCGTCGGCACACGGGGCGCGCTCTGGCTGGTCACCACCGCCGGCACCGAGGTGCGGCTGCCGGTGCTGCGCGCCCGGGACCTGCCCCGGCTGGCCGCGCTCTCCGGCGGGCGGATCCCCGACCCGGCCTGAGGGGGCTCAGTAGGCGTCGACGACGTTGACCAGCGGCCGGCCGGCGAGCACGCGGGTCAGCTGGTCGACCACCGCGGCCGCTGCCCGCTCGTTGGTCCCCGGCACCATCCCGGCGACGTGCGGGGTGAGCAGCAGACCGGGCGCCGACCACAGCGGGTGCCCCTCGGGCAGCGGTTCGGGGTCGGTGACGTCCAGCGCCGCCCGCAGCCGGCCCGCCTGCAGCTCGGCCAGCAGGGCCGCGGTGTCCACGACGACACCGCGGGCGGCGTTGACCAGCAGCGCACCGTCCGGCATCGCGGCGAGGAAGCCGGCGTCCACCAGGCCGGTGGTCTCGGGGGTCACCGGCACGACGACCACGACGACGTCGGCGGAGGGCAGCAGCCGCGGCAGGTCGGCCACCGCCGACACGCCGGTCCGCGCGGTGCGGGCGACGTGGGTGAGCTGCACGCCGAACGGCGCCATCATCGCGCCGACGGTGCGCCCGATGTCGCCCGCCCCGACGACGAGGACGCGGGCGCCGTGCAGGGAGGAGTACGTCCGCGGGACCCAGCGCCCGGCCGCCTGCGAACGCACCAGGTCGGGGATGCCGCGCTGCGCGGCCAGGACGGCGGTCAGCACCCACTCGGCGGTGGCCGGTGTGTGCGCGCCCCGGGCGTTGCACAGGACGACGCCGTCGGGCAGCCGGCCGGCGAAGCGCTCCGCGCCGGCGCTGAGCAGCTGCACGAGCCGCAATCGGGGCAGCGCCTCGAGGAACCCCGCGCGCGGCCCGGTGCCGCCGCCGGGCACCCACACCTGCGCCTGCGCGGCCGCACCGGAGGGCGGGCCGTCCTCCGGCGGGACGCGGTGCGCCCGGACCCGCGGCGAGACGGCCTCGACCGCGGTCGCCAGCGCGGTGGAGGGGACCAGGACGTGCAGGGTCTCGTCATGGCCCACGACGGAGGCGCCGGTGATCTCGGGGGGCACGGGCCGACCGTAGGCCCCCTCCCAGACTCCGCACGTACTGTGCTGGGGGTGAGGCGGCGCGGGCGGCGGACGGGCGCGGCGACCGGCGCACTCCTGCTCGGCGTCCTCCTCGCCGGCTGCGGCGAGGACGGCTACGAGCCCGCGGGCCCGTTCCGCCCGGTGCCCGAGGACCCGCCGCCGCAGGTCGGCCCGCCCACGGAGTCGGGCCGGCCGCCGGCCCCCGGCGACCCGGCCGACCCGAACTCCGGCGAGGACGGCGGCGACCCCAACGTCGTGGCCTCCGGTCTCACCGTGCCGACCGGCCTGGTCGTGCTGCCCGACGGGACCGCGGTCGTCGGCGAGCGGGACAGCGGCCGGCTGCTGCAGGTGTTCCCCGACCGCTCCCCCGCCGTGGAGCTGATGACCGTGCCCGGCATCGACACCGCCGGCGACGGCGGCCTGCTGGGCCTGGCGCTCTCGCCGACCTTCGACGAGGACGGGCTGTTCTACGCCTACGTCTCCACCGCGACCGACAACCGGGTGGTGCGCTTCCCCCTGGGCAGCACTCCCAACCCGGTGTTCACCGGCATCCCGCGCGGCGAGGTGCACAACGGCGGCGGGCTGGTGTTCGGCCCGGACGGCACCCTGTACGTCGGCACCGGGGACACCGGGAACCCGGCCCTCGCCCAGGACCCCGCCTCCCTGGCGGGCAAGGTGCTGCACGTCGACGTCTTCGGCCAGCCCGTCGGCGCGGGGCCGGTGCACAGCCGCGGCCACAGCGACGTGACCGCGCTGTGCCCGGCCGGCGACGAGGCGCTGTTCGCCACCGACGAGGCGTCCCAGGGCGCCGACGCGCTGGACCGGGTGGTCGCCGGTGGCGACTCCGGCCCCCGCGGCACCGCCCCGGTGGTCGAGATCCCCGGGGAGCTCGGGGGTCTGGGCGGCTGCGCGGTCTCCGGCCGGACGGTGTTCCTCGGCGCGATGGACGGCCGGCGGGTGCACGTCGTCCAGCTGGACGGCAGCGGCGTCCCGACCGGCGAGCCCACCGAGTTCCTCACCGACCGCTACGGCCGGCTGCGCACCGTCGTCCAGGACGGCGACGGCGCACTGTGGATCACCACCTCGAACCGGGACGGCCTCGGCACCCCGGTCGAGGAGGACGACCGCGTGCTGCGGATCCTGGCGCCCGCCGGCTCGGCGGACTCCCCGCTCTGACGCCGCGCGCTCGGTGACCGGCCGGTCCCCGCGGGTACCGGCCGGACTCAGCCGGCGAGGACGCGCTCCTCGAGCATCCGCTTCACCGTCGCGGCGTCGGCCTTGCCGCGGGTGGCCTTCATGACCGCGCCGACGAGCGCCCCGAGCGCCTGCACCTTGCCGCCCTGCACCTTGGCGACGACGTCCGGCGCCCCGGCGATCGCGGCCTCGACCGCGGCGACCAGCTCGTCGGACTCCCCCAGGACCGCCAGTCCGCGGGCCTGGACGACCTGCCGCGGGTCGCCCTCACCGGCGAGCACGCCGTCCAGCGCCTGCCGGGCGAGCTGGTCGTTGACCGTGCCGTCGGCGACGAGGGCGGTGAGCTCGGCGACCTGCCGCGGCGTCACGGCCAGCTGGGTGAGCTCGACGCCGGCGTCGTTGGCGCGGCGGGCCAGCTCCCCCAGCCACCACTTGCGCGCGTCCGCGGGCGTCGCGCCGGCGGCGACGGTGGCGTCGACGAGGTCCACGGCACCGGCGTTGGCGATCCAGGCCATCTCGGTGGCCGACAGGCCCCACTCCTGCGACAGCCGGGTCCGGCGGGCGGCGGGCAGCTCGGGCAGGCCGGCCCGCAGCTTCTCCACCCACTCGGCGTCCGGCGCGACCGGGACCAGGTCGGGCTCGGGGAAGTACCGGTAGTCGGTGGCCTCCTCCTTGCTCCGCCCGGGCGAGGTGCTGCCGGTGTCCTCGTGGAAGTGCCGGGTCTCCTGCAGCACCCGACCGCCGCCGTCCAGGACGGCGGCCTGCCGGCGCATCTCGTAGCGCACCGAGCGCTCCACCGAGCGCAGCGAGTTGACGTTCTTGGTCTCGGTGCGGGTGCCCCACTCGAGGCTGCCGATCGGCGCCAGCGAGGTGTTGACGTCGCAGCGCAGGCTGCCCTGCTCCATCCGGACGTCGGAGGCGCCCAGGGTCTGGATGATGTCGCGCAGCTCGGTGACGTAGGCGCGGGCCACCTCGGGGGCCTTCGCGCCGGTGCCGGGGATCGGCCGGGTGACGATCTCGACCAGCGGGATGCCGGCCCGGTTGAAGTCGACCAGGGAGTGGTCGGCGCCGTGGATGCGCCCGGTGGCGCCGCCGACGTGCAGGTTCTTGCCGGTGTCCTCCTCCAGGTGCACCCGCTCGATCTCCACCCGGTGGATCTCGCCGTCGACCTCGACGTCGAGGTGGCCCGCGGTGCACAGCGGCTCGTCGTACTGGCTGGTCTGGAAGCCCTTGGGGATGTCCGGGTAGAAGTAGTTCTTCCGGGCGAAGCGGCACCAGGAGGCGATCCGGCAGCCCAGCGCCAGCCCGATGCGGATGGTCGCCTCGATCGCGGCGGCGTTGGCCACCGGCAGGGAGCCGGGCAGGCCCAGGCAGACCGGGCAGGTCTGGGTGTTGGGCGGGGCGCCGAAGGTGGTCGCGCAGCCGCAGAACATCTTCGACGCGGTGCCCAGCTCGACGTGGGTCTCCAGGCCGATGACCGGCTCGTAGCGGGTGAGGAGCTCGTCGTAGTCGACGAGGGTGTCGCTCATGAGGGGTTGCCCTCCTTCGGGCCGGTGCGGCCGGAGAACCAGGCGCCGGCGGCGGTCAGCAGGCCCAGGACGATGAAGACGGCGAAGACCGCCTCGCCGGTCACGATCCAGCCGATCAGGCCGACGAGGACGACGAACGCGGTGAGGGCCCAGGCGGCCTTGAGTGCCCCGGTCACTCCGCACCCGCCGGGGTGCCGAGGTCGTCGAGGAACCGGTGCCCGCGGGCGGCGTCCAGCGCGGCCTCGACGGCGGCGGCGACCCGGTAGCAGCGGTCGTCGGCCAGCGCCGGCGCCATCACCTGGAAGCCGACCGGCAGGCCGTCGGACAGCCCGCACGGCACCGAGATGGCCGGCAGCCCGGCGAGGCTGGCCGGCAGCGTGCACAGGTCGGCGGCGTACATCGCCAGCGGGTCGTCCACCCGGGCGCCGATCGGCCAGGCCACGGTCGGGCTCGTCGGGCTGACCAGGACGTCGACGTCGTCCCAGGCGGCGGTGAAGTCGCGGGTGATCAGCGTCCGGACCTTCTGCGCCTGCCCGTAGTAGGCGTCGTAGTAGCCCGCCGACAGCGCGTAGGTGCCCAGGATGATGCGGCGCTTGACCTCCGGCCCGAAGCCCTGCTCGCGGGTCAGCGACATGACCTCCTCGAGGGAGCGGCTGCCGTCGTCGCCGGCGCGCAGCCCGAAGCGCATGCCCTCGAAGCGGGCCAGGTTGGACGACGCCTCGCTGGGCGCGATCAGGTAGTAGGCCGGCAGCGCCAGGTCGAACGACGGGCAGGAGACCTCGCGCACGTCGGCGCCCATGCGCTCCAGCAGCGCCACCGTCTCCCCTACCCGGGCCAGGACGCCGTCCTCGTAGCCGTCGGTGTGCCCGTCCCCGCCCAGCTCGTGGACCACGCCGACGCGCAGCCCGGCCAGCTCGCCGCGGGCGCCCTCGGTCGCGGCCTTCACCAGCACCGGGACCGGGGCGTCGATGCTGGTGGAGTCGCGGGGGTCGTGCCCGCCGATCGCCTCGTGCAGGACGGCGGCGTCGAGGACGGTGCGCGCCATCGGGCCGGCCTGGTCCAGGCTCGAGGAGAACGCGATGAGGCCGTAGCGGGACACCGAGCCGTAGGTGGGCTTGTGCCCCACCAGGCCGGTGACCGCGGCCGGCTGGCGGATGGAGCCGCCGGTGTCGGTGCCCAGCGCCCACGGCGCGAGACCGCCGGCGACCGCCGCGGAGGAGCCGCCCGACGAGCCGCCGGGGATGCGGTCGGGGTCCCAGGGGTTGCGGGTCGGGCGGTACGCGGAGTTCTCGGTGGAGGAGCCCATCGCGAACTCGTCCATGTTCGTCTTGCCGAGCAGCACCGTGCCGGCGTCCTTGAGCCGCGCGGCGACGGTGGCGTCGTACGGCGGCCTCCAGCCCTCGAGGATCTTCGAGCCGCTCGTGGTGGGCACGCCCTCGGTCACGAAGACGTCCTTGAGGGCGACCGGCACCCCGGCCAGCGGGCCCAGCTCCTCGCCCTTCGCGCGGGCGGCGTCGATCTCGGCCGCGCGGGCGAGCGCGGCCTCGGCGTCCACGTGCAGGTAGGCGCCCACGACGCCGTCGTCGGCGGCGATGCGGTCCAGGTAGGCCTGGGTCACCTCCACCGAGCCGACCTCGCCGGCGGTCAGGCGGCGGCCGATCTCGACGGCGTCCAGGCCGGTCAGGTCCTCCACGGAGCGAGTCACTCCTCCTCCCCCAGGATCTGCGGCACGCGGAAGCGGTCGTCCTCCGCGGCCGGGGCCTGGGCGAGGACGACGTCCCGAGGCAGGCTCGGGGTGACGACGTCGGGGCGCGTGACGTTGGTCAGCGGCACCGCGTGGGTCATCGGCGGGACGTCCTCGGCCTGGGCCTTGCCGACCTGCGCCACCGCGTCGAGCACCGCCGACAGCTGCCCCGCGAAGGAGTCGAGCTCCTCGTCGCTGAGGGACAGCCGGGCCAGCCGGGCCAGGTGGGCGACGTCGTCGCGCCCGAGTCCGACGGTGGCCGTGCGGGTCTCGGGTTCCTTCGGGGACGGGGTGCTCATGTCTGGGCGGGGCTCCACTTCGGCGGCTCTCGGTGGTGGGCGTCCACCACGTCTGCAACCCAGCCACTGTACGTGGAGCCCACGAGGCCCCGGTCCGGAGGCGCAGGCCGCACCCGGCCTCACCGGGGGTGCTCGACCCGCCACGGGTGGATGCGGGAAACTGGTGTCGCCCGCGATCGACGGAGATCGGCCCGTACCTCGACCCGGAGGACCCGTGTCCTATCTCCTGCGGCTGGTCGTCCCCGACCGCCCCGGCACCCTCGGGGCGGTCGCCACCGCCCTCGGCACCGTCGGCGTGGACATCGTCTCGGTGGACGTGCTCGAACGCGGCCTCGGGGTCGCCGTCGACGACATCGTGGTCGACCTGCCCGCCGACCGGCTCCCCGACAGCCTCATCACCGCCGCGCAGGCGGTCGAGGGGGTGCGGGTGGAGTCGCTGCGCCCGTTCGCCGGTCCGCTGGACACGCACCGCGAGCTGGAGCTGCTGGAGTCCCTGGCCCGGGCCGCCGCGCCCGGACCCCCCACGCTCGCGGTCAAGCTGCTCGCCGCGGAGCTGCCCCGGGTGTTCCACAGCGGCTGGGCCGCCGTCCTGCAGGGCCGGGACGGCGAGCCGTGCGAGGTGCTGGCCGCCTCCGATGCCGCCCCTACGTTCGACGGCATGGTGCTGCCCTGGCTCCCGCTGCCCACGCCGCGACTCTTGCCCAGCGAGGACGAGTGGCTGCCGGAGCGGTGGCGGGAGATGGCCATCGAGATGATGGCCGTCCCCTTCGGTGGCTCCGGGACGGCCGTCGTGCTCGGCCGCTCCGGTGGGCCGGCCTACCGCCGTTCGGAGTTGCTGCGCCTCGTGCACCTCACCGGGATCGCGGCCAGCGTCGCCCACCTCCCTCCGGCCTGAGTCTGGGCCGCAGCGCGCGTCCACTCGGCCGCTGTCACGGAGCGCGCCGGGACGTCGCATGACCGGCCGACTGCTCGGTGGCCGCGGGCGGCCATCGCGGTCGCCGGGACCGGCGGATCGCCTGCTGTCCGGTCCCGGCCCCGGCCTGACACCGGCTCGCTCGCGGGGGCGATCGCGCCTCTGACCACGGCTTTCGAGGCCGGAACGTCTTGCCTGCGGCCTCGTTCGAACGTATGATCGAACGCATGGCGGCGGGGGTGGCACCGGGGCTGGACGAGCCCGGCCGCCCGCCTGCCACCGCTGCGCCTTCGGTGGGGTGGGCGGCGGGGCCGTTGGGTGCGGTGCAGGCCGCGGATCGGGAGATCGCCCGGCAGATGGCGATACGCGCCCGGGCGGTGGCGGCGTTCGCCGCCACGCGGCCCGCCTCGGGTGACCGGGCGCCGGGGCAGCCCGGGGCGATGAGCGCCGAGCGCTGGGCGGCCCGCCCGGAGGTGCTGCGGTCGGTGAGTGAGTGGGCCACCCCCGAGCTGTCGATCGCCTGCAACCTCAGCGTCCAGGCCGCCGAGGAGCTGCTGGAACGCTCGCTGATCCTGGTGCACCGGCTGCCGGCCACGCTGGCCGCGCTGGAGGCCGGAAGGCTGCACGCCGGGCACCTGTGGCACCTGCTGGACAAGGTCGCCCCGATCGACGATCCGCGGCTGCGCGCGCAGGTCGAGGCCGAGCTGCTGGCCTGGCTCGCCCGGCGGACCACGGTGACCACCCCGGCGCAGCTGGGCGACAAGGCCCGCCGCGTGCTCGCCCGCCGCGACGCCCGCGCCGCCGCCGGCCGGCTGGCCGCCGCGCTGCGCGAGCGCGGCGTGCACCTGCGCTCCGACCGCGCCGAGGGGATGGCCGCCCTCACCGTGGTGTGCACGATGCCCGAAGCACAGGCGCTGTACCGGGCGCTGGGCGCCTGCGCCGACGCCCTGCCCGCCATCCCCGGCGAGGCGCGGACCCGCGGGCAGCAGCTGGTGGACTGCCTGCTGGACCTGGTGCTGCGCCCCGGGCAGAGCGAACTGCCGCCGGTGCAGGTGCTGCTCACCGTGGTCGCCTCGCTGGGCACGCTGCTCGGCGGCGACACCCCGGGTGAGGTCGAGGGGCAGGTGGTGCCGGCGGAGATGATCCGCCGGCTGCTGCACGCCCTCACCGGCCACCACCCCGCCGACGCCGATCACCCCGCCGCGGCGGAGCCCGCGGCCACCGCGCCGGACGGGGACGCCGGGGACGTTCCCTGGCAGCAGGCCGAGCAGGCCGAACTGGAACGCTGGTGGGCCGAGATGGAACGTCGGGTGCTCACCGACGAGCTCGGCCCCGGCCCCGATCCGGGACCGGACCCCACGTGCCGGCCACCGGATGCCGCCGATCTTCCCGACGTCGCGGGCGGCAGCGCGGTCGACGCCCGGGCTGCCGCCTGGCCGCGAACCGACACCCTCGCGCCGGACGACCCAACCCCGGACGGCTGCTCCGCGCCCGGTGCCGGCTGGTGGGCATCCGCCGACCGCGCCGTGCACGACGCGGGCGAGGCGGTGCACGCCGCGGCGCAGGCGTTGGGCCGGGCCCGCCGGCTGGTCCGCATCGCGCAGGCCGCCGATGTCGCCGACGAGACCACCTGGCGGGCCGGCCCGCACGGCCGGATCGACGCCGCACCCGACGCGCTCACCGCGCTGGCCGCGGCCACCACCACCCAACGCGACCAGCTGGCCGACCTGCTCACCGCCACCGCCGGCGGCGGACTGGCCGACCGCCCCCGCCTGGCCCTCACCGACGCCCTCACCGGCGCCCTGCGCGCGCTCACCGACCTGCCCACCCTGCAGCGCACCGCGTCCTGCGGCGCTCCCGCCTGCCGCCGCTCCCCCACCGACTGCACCACGACCTCACCGGCCGCCCCGGCCTGGGCGCCCCGGCACCCACCGCCGACTACCGGCCCGGCGCCGCCCTCGACCGGTTCCTCCGCGCCCGCGACCGCCGCTGCCGCTTCCCCGGCTGCCGCCGCCCGGTGCCCCGCCGCGGCGAACTGGACCACCACCGGCCCTGGCCCGCCGGCCCCACCAGCGCGGCCAACCTCACCGGCTACTGCACCACCGACCACCGCGGCAAACACCAGGCCCCCGGCTGGCACCACCACCTCACCCCCGACGGCACCCTCACCGTCACCACCCCCACCGGGCTGACCGCGACCACCACCCCACCGCCCTACTGAGACCACGCCGGGGCGGCACAGCACCCCGGCGCTGGGCTGCCCGTCGCCCCTGCCCCCGCACGACGGAGCTCCCCCCGCCAGACCACGCCGCCCCACGAACGGGTGGCGCCGCCGGCGGCTCGCCAAACCGGTGGCGGCCCGGGCGGAGCAGCCGCCACAGTGCGCGGATGCCCGTCGACCACTTCGCCGGAGCCGTCGCGGCCCGCTACGACGACGACAGCGCGGAGATGTCCGACCCCGCCGTGGTCGGTCCCGCGGTGGACCTGCTCGCCGAACTGGCGGGCGACCGGTCCGCCCTGGAACTGGGCATCGGCACCGGCCGCATCGCGCTCCCCCTCCAGGCCCGCGGGGTCCGCGTCCACGGCATCGACCTGTCCCCCGACATGGTGGCGCGGCTGCGCGCCAAGCCCGGGGGCGAGCAGATCCCCGTCACCGTCGGCGACTTCGCCTGCACCTCGGTCGGCCGCACGTTCGGACTCGTCTACCTGGTCTTCAACACGATCATGAACCTGACCACGCAGAACGAGCAGGTCGCCTGCTTCCAGAACGCCGCGCGACACCTCGCGCCCGGGGGCCGGTTCGTCGTCGAGGTCGGCGTCCCCGACCTGCAGCGCCTCCCGCCCGGTGAGACGGTCCGGCCGTTCACGGTGTCAGCGACGCGGCTGGGCCTCGACGAGTACGACGTCGCCACGCAGCGGCTGACCTCCCACCACTACGCGGTCGAGGCCGGGCGGGTCTCCGCCCGCTCCATCCCGTTCCGGTACGTGTGGCCGGCCGAGCTCGACCTGATGGCCCGGCTGGCCGGGATGGTCCCCGTGTCCCGCTGGGCCGGCTGGGACCGCCGGCCCTTCACCGGCGACAGCCGCACGCACGTCTCGGTGTGGCAGCGGCCGGCGTAGCACCGCCGGCACGGCTCACTCCCCGCCGGCTCACTCCGCCGCCGGCCCGCTCCCGTCGCCGATGGTGGCCACCGCGCGGGCCGCGTCCGGCCCCTCCTCCAGCAGCACCCGGAAGCCGTCGTCGTCCAGGACCGGGGCCTTGACCTGCACCGCCTTGTCGTACTTGCTGCCCGGGTCGGCGCCCACGACGACGAAGCCGGTCTTCTTGCTCACCGAGCCGGTCACCTTGCCGCCGCGCTCCTGGATCGCCACGACCGCCTCGTCCCGGCTGTGGTCCCGCAACGAACCGGTGACGACGACGGTCACGCCGGTCAGCGGGCCCGGGCCGGCGTCCTCGCCCTCGTCGGCCATGCGCACCCCGGCAGCCCGCCACTTCTCGACCACCTCGCGGTGCCAGTCGACGGCGAACCAGTCCACGACCGACCGGGCGATCGTCGGACCCACGCCCTCGGCGGCGGCCAGCTCCTCCTCGGATGCCTCGGCGATGCGGTCGAGAGACCGGAAGTCGCGCGCCAGGGCCTGGGCGGCGGTCGGGCCGACGTGGCGGATGGAGAGCGCGACGAGCACCCGCCACAGCGGGACGTCCTTGCGGGTCTGCAGGTTGGCCAGCAGCTTGCGGCCGTTGGCCGACAGGGCGCCGTCCTTCTTGGTGAAAAAGGCGGTGCGGCACAGCGCCTCCTCGTCGAGGGAGAAGACGTCGCCCTCGTCCTGCAGGAGCGAGCTCTCCAGGAGCGCGATGGCCGCCTCGTAGCCGAGCACCTCGATGTCGAAGGCCCCGCGCCCGGCGACGTGGAACACCCGCTCCCGCAGCTGCGCGGGACACGACCGCGCGTTGGGGCAGCGGATGTCGGCGTCCCCCTCCTTCTCCGGCCGCAGCTCGGTGCCGCACTCGGGGCACTGCGACGGCATGACGAACTCGCGCTCGTCCCCGGTGCGGGCCGCGGCCACCGGGCCCAGGACCTCGGGGATCACGTCGCCGGCCTTGCGGATGACGACCGTGTCGCCGATCAGCACGCCCTTGCGCTTGACCTCGCTCGCGTTGTGCAGGGTGGCCAGCTGCACGGTCGACCCGGCGACCTTCACCGGCTCCATGTAGGCGAACGGCGTCACCCGGCCGGTGCGGCCGACGTTGACCCGGATGTCGAGGAGCTTGGTCGTGGCCTCCTCGGGCGGGTACTTGAACGCGATCGCCCAGCGCGGGGCGCGCGAGGTCGAGCCCAGCCGCCGCTGCAGCGCGATCTGGTCGACCTTGACGACGACGCCGTCGATCTCGTGCTCCACCGAGTGCCGCTGCTCGCGGTAGCGCTCGATGTAGGCCCACACGCCCTCGAGGTCCCCGACGACCTCGTAGCGGTCGCTCACCGGCAGACCCAGCGCGCGCAGCTGCTCGTAGGCGGCCGACTGGCGCTCCAGGGTGACCCCCTCCCGCGCGCCCAGGCCGTGCACCACCAGCCGCAGCGGGCGGGAGGCGGTGATCCGCGGGTCCTTCTGCCGCAGCGACCCGGCGGCGGCGTTGCGCGGGTTGGCGAACGGCGCCTTGCCGGCCTCGACCATGCCGGCGTTGACGTCGGCGAACGCGGCCACCGGGAAGTAGATCTCGCCGCGCACCTCCAGCAGCGGCGGGACGTCGTCCCCGGTCAGCTGCTGCGGGACGTCGTTCATCGTCCGGACGTTGGCGGTGACGTCCTCCCCCGTCGTCCCGTCACCGCGGGTGGCCGCGCGGACCAGCCGGCCCTGCTCGTAGAGCAGCGCGACCGCCACACCGTCCACCTTGAGCTCGCACAGGTAGGCGGCGGCGGTGCCGACCTCGCGCTCGACCCGCGCGGCCCAGGCGGACAGCTCGTCGCTGCTGAACGCGTTGTCCAGGCTCTGCATCCGCTCCCGGTGCTGGACCGGCGCGAACGTCGCGGTGAACCCGCCGTTGACCTTCTGGCTGGGCGAGTCCGGCGTGACCAGGGCGGGGTGCTCGGCCTCGATGCCCTTGAGCTCGCCCATGAGCTCGTCGTACTGGGCGTCGCTGACCAGCGGCGCGTCCTGCACGTAGTAGGCGAAGGCGTAGCGGTCGAGCTCTTCGGAGAGGTCCCGGTGGCGGGTGCGAGCCTCGTCGGGGACCTCGGTGAGGTCCTCCCGATCGGTGGCGGCAGCGATCTCCGGGGCGTCGAGTTCGGCGGCGTCCGTGCTCACAGCGAAACGGTATCCGGCGGGTGTGACGACGAACCGGCACGTCACCCGGTCGGTGTCGGCACCTCCGGCCGCTGGTCGCCGGGAGCCGGCTCCCGGCGCGGCGGACGGACGTCCCACAGCGAGCCCAGGGCGAGGAGCACGCTCACCCAGCCCAGCACGTCGGCCCACCAGCCGAGGCCGTCGACGGCGAGCAGCCCGACCGCGCACAGGGCGAAGACCAGTGCCGCGGCGGCCTGCGCAGCGCGGTACCAGCCCGGCCGGGTCCAGCTCAGGCGCGCCCATCGGTCCACCCACGTGCCACTCCCCCGGGGCGCGGCGTAGTCGCCGCGGAGGGCCGCGCGCAGCCCGCTGGCCATCCCGAGGCCGTCGACTCGATCGGCCGGGACGTCCTGCCCGTCCAGCAGGGCGGGGACGACCGCAGGGAGCTCGAGCAGCGCGACGAACCGGTCGAGCACCTCGGCCGGCTCGCCCTCGTCGGCCAGGACGTCGGCGACGGCGGACAGCGGCCGGCCGGTCGCCTCGGCGAGCAGCCGCGGGTCCCCGGAGGACACCCCCCAGCGGTGCCGGTCGACCTCACGGCCACCGCGCAGGAGCACGTACTCCAGGTCGGCGAGGTCGCGGCGCAGGACGATCCCCACCGTCTGGAACCCCGCGGCGCCGGCGAGCGTGACCGCCCGGTCGAGCGCGGTGCCGATCCCGTCGGGGACGACGGCGGTCCACTCCTCGCCGCCGACCACACGGAGGCTGTCCCGGGAGACGGCGACGGTCTCGCGGACCCGGTGCACGGGCGCGCGCACCACGAGGACGCCGTCGTCGTCGCTGTCGTCGTCCGCGACCTGCAGCTCCGCGGGAACGGCCGCGCGCACCATCGCCAGCGCCTCCTCCCCGTCCCGCCAGTCGGCTGCCACGAGGAGGACGTCGAGCCCGGCCCGCCCGACCAGGGTCCAGGCCCGGGACCCGCAGCGCACCAGTCCCACGACCTCGGGCCAGCGGACCGTCGCCTGCCCGCCCTCGCCCAGGGAGAGGCTCAGGCCGTCCTCGCCGACGACGAGCACCGCACCCCTCGGCACGGCGGACCCGCGGCGCGGCGGGAACGCGCGGCCGGCCACCACGTCGGCCGACCCCTCGGGCAGCCGCGGCAGGCCGGCCGGCGGTTCCGCACCACCGGGCAGGCCGAGCACGGCGGCCCCGCGCAGGGCGGCCGCTGCCGCCCGGACCTCCTCGGACGTCACCGCGTCGGCCTGGGCACGCAGCGTCGCGGCGGTCATGACGGGCAGGCCGCCGACCGCCGACCGCGCCGCCCCGGCCGCGGTCTCCGCCCCCGATCGGGGGTCCGCCAGGAAGGCCGCGAGGCGATCGCGCTCCCGGTGGAGCTCCTCCGGCCGCGGTCCCTCGGTGGCGAGCCGGTCCAGCTCCCGCCACACGAGCCGGGCGGCGACGGTCTCCTGGCCCGCCCGGGCGTCGGTGACGAGGCCGGCGAAGTCGGTCCAGGCGTCGACCACGAGCCGGTCGGCCGCCACGGTGTAGGCCACGCCGCGCCGGTGACGGAGCTCCTCCTCGACCCGCTCCCGGAGCACCGCGAGCGTGGTGCCCAGCGCGGGCGTCGTCGGGACCTCCGCCCCGACGGCGACGGAGCCGTCGAACGGGAGCTCGGTCCAGGCCGGGGTCGGCAGCTCGCGCCGGTGCTGGGCCGGACGCTCCGGCCGGGGGCCGTCGGCGAGCGGGAGGACGAGGTCCTCCGGCACGGGCCCGGACAGCCAGAGCGCGGCGTTGCCCCGGACGAACCAGTCGCGCGCCCAGCTGCGCACGTCCTCGGCGGTCAGCGACCGGAGGGCGGGCTCGCGCATGGCCGCCAGCCCGAGGCCGGCCGATCCGTACCGCTGGCCCAGCAGCGCGGCGGTGGCCGGGAGGGTCGTCGTCCCCGCCTCGGTGCGGAGGACGCCGGCCTCGACGGCCAGCCGGTCGGTGGGCGGGTCGGCGAGCGCGGCGCAGACCCCGCGCAGGAAGGCCGCGACCTGCTCCGGGGACCCCGTGGCGGTGAACTCGGTGACCGAGAGGCCGACGGAGGCGTTGGCGTCGAGGGTGGTCCGCGGCAGCGCGCTCATCGCCAGGTGCTCGACGAGGTGGGTCAGGCCACCGCGCACGAACGACTCGTCCCGGCGGCCCACGGCGAAGACCAGGCCGGCGGAGAGGGGCGCCGGACCGTCGGCCACGAAGGCGGGGATCCCGTCGATGGTGAGCTCACGCACCGCGGCAGCGTAGGAGCCGACCCCGTCGGAGACGACCTGCCGCGCCTACGGGCTGCCACCGAGGGGGCACGCTCAGTCCGGCAGGAGGTACCTCGCCGCCTCGCGGACGGCGGTCATCGCCGTGCGGGCGTAGCCGGGGGTGGCACCGGCCAGGCCGCAGGCCGGGGTGAGCGTGACGGCGGTGTGCAGCTGCTCGCCCGGGAAACCCAGCTCCCGCCACCAGGCCTGCAGCCGCGACGCGATCGCCTGGGGCGCAGGTAGGGCCGCGTCGGTCCCCGGGACGACGCCGGGCAGCAGGTGCGTGCCGGCGTCCACGGCCGTGCCGATCGCGTCGAGGTCCTGCACCAGCCCGAGGTCGAAGGAGACCCCGGCCGCGCCGGCGGCCCGGAACAGCTCCAGCGGCGCCCGGTTCGCACAGCAGTGCACGACCACGGGCACGCCGAGCGCACCGACGACCGCGGCCAGCTCCTGCTGCACGACGGGCGCCTCGACGGCCGGCAGCTTCCCGAAGCCGCTGGCCGTGGGCAGCGCGCCCTGCAGGACGGCGGGCAGCGACGGCTCGTCCAGCTGGACCACGACCTGCGCCCCGGGCACCCGCGCGGTCACCGCCGCGACGTGCGCGGCCAGCCCCTCGGCCAGCGACTGGGCGAGGTCCCGGCGGGCGCCGGGGTCGACGACGGCCCGGTCGCCGCGCGGGCGCTCCAGCCCGGCGGCCAGCGTCCACGGTCCGGCGGCCTGCAGCTTGAACGGCCCGGCGTAGGACCCGGCCACCTCGTGCAGCGCGTCCAGGTCCCGGGCGAGGAACTCCTGGGCCCGCCGCTGGTCGATGCCGGCGCGGGGAACCAGCCGCCACCCCGCCGGGGTGAGGTCGACGGCGAGGTCGACGAGCAGCGCGGCGCTGCGCCCCAGCAGGTCGGCGCCGGCACCGCGGCCGGGGAGCTCGGGCAGGTGCGGGAAGTCCGGCAGCTCACCGGTCACCGTGCGCAGCGCCTCGGCGGGGTCGGCGCCGGGGAGGGAGCCGACGCCGGTCGCCGGCCCCCACGGGTACGGGGTCGGCGCGGCGTGCTCGCCGGTGGACGGGTCGACCGGCGCTGCGGGGTCGATCGGCGGGGCCACGGGAGCGACGGTAGTCGGCGGGGACGACGGGAGCCCGCCGCCCCCGCTCGACGCCCGGGTCAGCAGGTCGGCGTGGTGACGGGGATCGCGTGGTCCCCGGGAGGCGGGGTCAGCGGGGAGTTCGCGGTCAGGTACGCCACCGCGGTGTCGACGTCCACCGGCCCGGTGACCGGGTCGGTGCCGGCGGCGAAGGCGGTGAAGCTGTCGCCGCCGGTGGCGAGGAAGGAGTTCACCGCCACCCGGTAGGCCGCCGCCGGGTCCACCGGGGTGCCGCCGATCCGGATCGAGCAGTCGAACACCCGGTCGCCCTCGGCCCGGGCCGGGTCGTACTCGTAGCTGAACCCGTCGGAGGTAGACAGCAGCAGGGTGCTCGACCGGGCCGCCGTCGGGAACTGCTGCTCGAGCACGTCGTCGATGCCGGCACCCGTCAGCGTCAGGGTGTTGACCGTGTTGCTGAACGGCTGCACGTCGAACAGCTCGCGGTAGGTGACCTCCCCGGCCGCGACGTCGGTGCGCAGGCCGCCGGGGTTCATGAACGCGACGACGGGGGCGCCGAGCTCCGGCACCGCCTGCGCACCGGCCAGCTGCGCGTTGGCCACGAAGGTGCCGAGCACGGACTCGTCGTCGCGGACGATGGTGCCGTCTGGCGCTCGGGCGCGCAGCAGGTCGCCGGTGACCGTGCCGACGACGACGTCCCCGGCCTCGGCAGCGCGGGCGTTCCAGTGGTCGACGATCGCCTGCACGGCCGGGTCGGCGGCCTCCCGCGTGACCGGGACGTTGGTCGCCGCGTACGTCGCCGTCCGGTCGACGTCCCCGGTCCGGCCGTCGAGGGTCAGCCGGATGTCGGTGACCAGCCGGCCGTAGAACCCGGCCTGCGTCACCAGCCGTGGCTCGCCCCCGGCGACGGGCAGCCGGCAGTTGTGTGCCTGGTGGGTGTGCGCGCTGACGATGAGGTCGACGGCGGGGTCGACCGCGTCGTTGATCTCCAGGATCGGGCCGGTCAGGGCGTCGCAGCCGTTGGGGTCCAGCGCCGCGGGGCCGGTGGCCTCGCCGCCCTCGTGGATGAGGACGCCGATCGCCTCGATGCCGAGCCGCTGCAGGCGCGGCACCCACCGGTTGACCGCCTCGGCCTCGTCGGTGAACTCGACGTCCTGGACGCCGGTCGGTGCCACGATCGTCGGGGTGGTCTCGGTGACCACGCCGATCAGCGCGACGCGCTGGCCGGTCGGCGTCTCGAACACCTGGAACGGCGGCAGCATCGGGTCCCCGGTCGCCCGGTCGAGCACGTTGGCCGCCAGGTACGGGAAGTCGGTGCCGGTGAAGGCGTGCTCGCCCTCGCCGAAGCAGCCGTCGACGCCCGGGGTGATGCCCTCGCAGGCGGTCACGTCGTCCGACCAGGTCCCGTCGGTGGCCGCGGAGATCCGCCGCAGCTCGTCGGTGCCGCGGTCGAACTCGTGGTTGCCGACCGCGGAGACGTCCAGGCCCATGGCGTTGAGGACCTCGACGGTCGGCTCGTCCTTGAACACGCTGGACTCGAACGGCGAGGCGCTGACCAGGTCGCCGGCGCCGACGAACCACGAGGCGGCGTCCGCGCCGTGCTCCTGCTGGAACGCGGCCTCGAGGCGCTGCACGGTGGCGGCCACGTGCGCCGAACCGCCGACCTCGGTGACGACGTCGTCGGTGGCGCCCGCCGCGTCCTCGCCGTAGACGCCGTCCGGGCCCGGCGCGGTGACCAGCTCGCTGTCCCCGCCGGTGGTCAGGGAGATCCGGCCGTGGAAGTCGTTCATGGCCAGCAGCTGGACCGGGACGGCGCCGTCGCCGGGCTGGGCGGCCGCCGGTCCGGCGGCGGCCACGCCGGACGCCACGAGGGCGGCGGTGGCCAGGCCGACGGCCAGCGGGCGGGTGCGGACGGGCGGCGTTCGGCGCATGGGTCCCCCAGGTGCGCGCGGGCGCCGGGCCCGTGGCAGCCCGGCGGCGGTCGGCCGGGCGGCGGATGTCCTACTCGCCGGCCCGGCTGCTCCGCACGCTAGCCGCGCGGGAGGGGGCCCGCGAGGCGGTCCCGATGTCGTCGCCGCCCCGATGCCTCCGCGTTCCGCGGACGTCGTCGCCGCGTCACCGGGTCAGGCGCGGGCGGTGCCGAGCACGGTGCCCTGACCCAGGACCAGGTCGCCGCGCTCGGCGTCCGGCGCGTAGAGCACCGCCGACTGGCCGGGGGCCACGCCCCGCTGCGCGTCGGCGAGCGCGAGCCGCAGGCCGCCGTCCTCCCCCGCCCTCACCTCGCACGCGACGGGGGTGCCGTGCGCGCGCAGCTGCACCTCGGCGCGCACCGGCAGCCGCGGCGCGGAGCCGGTCCAGGTGGGCAGGGCGGTGCGCACCTCGGAGACGCCGGCCAGGTCGGCGGTGCCGATGGTGACCGTCCGGCTGACCGGCTCGATGCCCAACACGAACCGGGGCCGGGAGTCGCCGACCGCGACGCCCAGGCCGCGACGCTGCCCGACGGTGAAGCCGTAGGCGCCCGCGTGCTCCCCCACCGTCGCGCCGGTCGCCGCGTCCACCACCGGGCCGGGCTGCTCGCCCAGCCGCCGGGCGAGGAAGCCGCGGGTGTCGCCGTCGGGGATGAAGCAGATGTCGTGCGAGTCGGCCTTGGTGGCGACGGCGAAGCCCCGCTCGGCCGCGATCTCGCGCACTCGCTGCTTGGTCATCGACCCGAGCGGGAAGACGGCGCCGGACAGCTGCTCGGCCGTGAGGACGGCGAGCACGTAGGACTGGTCCTTGCCGGCGTCCACCGACCGGCGCAGCTGACCGTCCGCCAGCCGCGCGTGGTGGCCGGTGACGACCGCGTCGAAGCCCAGCGCCTGCGCCCGGTCGAGCACGGCGGCGAACTTGATCCGCTCGTTGCAGCGCAGGCAGGGGTTGGGGGTGCGGCCGGCGGCGTACTCGGCGACGAAGTCCTCGACGACGTCCTCGGTGAACCGCTCGGCGAGGTCCCAGACGTAGAACGGGATACCCAGCTCGTCGGCGACCCGGCGGGCGTCGTGGGCGTCCTCGACGCTGCAGCACCCGCGCGCGCCGCTGCGCAGGGTCTGCCGGTCCGGGGAGAGCGCCAGGTGCACGCCGGTGACGTCGTGCCCCGCGTCGACGGCCAGCGCCGCGGCGACCGCCGAGTCCACGCCCCCGCTCATCGCGGCGAGCAGCCGCACTAGCGGTCCCCCCGCCCGAGACCCGCGCGGCGCGCCCGCTCCACGACCGGTCCGATCACGTCGAGGACGGCGTCGACGTCGGCGTCCCCCGACGTGTGCCCGAGGGAGAACCGCAGCGAGCTGCGCGCCCGGTCGGTGTCGGCGCCCACGGCCAGCAGCACGTGGCTGGGCCGCGCGACGCCGGCGCTGCACGCGGACCCCGTCGAGCACTCCACCCCGCGGGCGTCGAGCAGCATCAGCAGCGCGTCGCCCTCGGCGCCGGGGAAGGACAGGTGCGCGTTGCCCGGCAGCCGCCCCGGCCCACCGGCCACCACGTCGTCCAGCGGCGGGCCGTTGAGCTGGACGTCGGGCACCTGCGCCATGACCCCGGCGACCAGCCGGTCGCGCAGCGCCCTCAGCCGGGCCACCCGGTCCTCGCGGGTGGTCACGGCCGCGGTGGTCGCGACCTGGAGCCCGACGATCGCGGCGACGTCGAGCGTGCCTGAGCGCACGTCGCGCTCCTGGCCGCCGCCGTGCAGCAGCGGCGTGCACTCGGCGTCCCGGCGCAGCAGCAGGACGCCGGCCCCCATCGGGCCGCCGAGCTTGTGGCCGGTCATCGTCAGCGCGTCGACGCCGCTGGCGCCGAAGTCCACCGGCACCTGGCCGACCGCCTGCACCGCGTCGGTGTGCAGCGGCACCCCGACGGCGTGGGCGACCTCGGCCAGGGCGGCCAGGTCGCTGACCGTGCCGATCTCGTTGTTGGCCCACATGACGCTGACCAGGGCGACGTCCGTGCCCTCGCCGAGGGCCGCCGCCAGCGCCTGCGGGGTGACCCGGCCGGTCGGCTCCACCGGCAGCCAGGTGACGTCGGCCCCGTCGTGCTTGGCCAGCCACTCGACGCTGTCGAGGACGGCGTGGTGCTCGGCCGGGCTGACCACGATCCGCCGGCGGCGCGAGTCGGCGTCCCGCCGGGCCCAGAACAGCCCCTTGACCGCGAGGTTGTCGCTCTCGGTGCCGCCGCCGGTGAACAGCACCTCCGACGGCCGGGCGCCCAGCGCCTCGGCCAGCCGCTCGCGCGACTGCTCGGCCACGCGGCGCGCGGCGCGGCCGCTCGCGTGCAGTGACGAGGGGTTGCCCACGCGGGCCAGCTGCTCGGTCATCGCAGCCAGCACCTCGGGGAGCACCGGCGTGGTCGCCGCGTGGTCCAGGTAGGCACTCATGACGCCGCCAATGTAGTCGCGGGCACCGGGTCATCCTCCGCTCCGGCCGGTGCGGCCGCCCGCGGGGCGACGAGCGACCCGACCACGGCCAACCCGCCGAGGACGACGGCGGCGAGGGCGACCGCACCGGCCAGCGGGAGCAGCGACGCCGCGGCCGCCGCGACCAGCACGCCCACCAGGCCGACGCACAGCGCCGAGCCGGTGACGTCGGCGATCTGGAAGGCAGCGGAGTCCGCACCGCGGCGGTGCTCGGGCGACTGCTCCAGCAGGAGGACGCCGACACTCGGCATGCCCAGCCCCATGCCCAGGCCGGCCACCGCCCAGGTCAGGTAGGCCGGCCACCCGCCCAGCCCGGGGACGGCGACGAGCGCGCTGCCGACGACGCCGGCGGCCAGCAGGACGAAGCCGATCCGCAGCAGGAACGCGCGCGACCAGGCGGGGTTGCGGCCCTGCAGCTGCGAGGCGGTCGCCCAGCCGACCGCGCCGGCGGTCAGCGGGATGCCGGCCGCGGTGGGGCTGTAGCCGTGCAGCTGGGTCAGCGCGAGCGGCAGCAGGACGTCCATGCCGAAGAAGGCGCCGGCCAGCAGCCCCCGGGAGGCGACGACGGCCGGCAGCCCGGCGCGCGCCCGGGCCACGCCGCCCGGCAGCAGCCGGCGCAGGCCGGCGGTCAGCGCCACGAGCCCGCCGGCCGCGATCCCGACGGCCGGCCCGTCCAGCCGCTGGCCGGCCACCTGCAGGGCGGCGATGCCCAGACCGGCCAGGCCGGCCCACCCGGTCCGCGCGGGCCGCCACCGACCGCCGGACGCCGCCGGCGGGGTCAGCCCGCGCAGCGCCGGCAGCACCAGCAGCAGGCTCACCCCGACCAGCGGGAGCAGGCCCAGGAACACCCAGCGCCAGCTCGCGTGCGTGGTCACCAGCCCGGCGACGAGCGGGCCGACCAGCGCGGGCAGCACCCAGGCCGCGGAGATGGCCCCGAACAGCCGCGGCCGCAGCGGCCCCTCGTAGGCCTGCCCGGCCACCACGTACAGCGAGACGGCGATCAGCCCGCCGCCGAGGCCCTGGAAGGCCCGCGCGGCGACGAACAGCAGCATGTCGCCGGCCAGGCCCGCCGCGAGCAACCCGGCCGCGAAGACCGTGACCCCGGCCAGCAGCGCCGTCCGGGGACCGCGCCGGTCCCCCAGGTCGCCGCCGACCACCATCCCGACGACCGAGGCGACCAGGTAGGCGCTGAACGGCCAGCCGTACCAGGCCAGCCCGTCGAGCTCGGCGACCGCGGTCGGCATCGCCGTCCCGACCGCCATGGCCTCGAACGCGATGAAGGTGACCAGCAGGAGCAGCCCCGCGGTGGGCAGCCGGTGCCGCCGGTCGAAGATGCCCGCGCCCACGTCCACCTCCCCGCCAACCGCCGCACCCGGCGGCACCTTCCCGGACACGCGCCGAGCGCCGGCCCCGTCGGACGGGGCCGGCGCTCGGCGTGGCCCCGTCGCGAGGCTCGCGCCGCGCGGAGCGCGGTGTGAGGAGGACGGGGTCCTCCTCCTACTTCCGGGCGGTGATCAGCTCGGTGGCCTGGGGGACGACGGTGTTGAGGTCCCCGACGACGCCGAAGTCGGCGAGCTCGAAGATCGGCGCCTCGGGGTCCTTGTTGACCGCGACGATCGTCTTCGAGGTCTGCATGCCGGCCCGGTGCTGGATCGCCCCGGAGATGCCGACGGCGATGTACAGCTGCGGCGAGACGGTCTTGCCGGTCTGCCCGACCTGGAAGGTGTGCGGGTAGTAGCCGGAGTCGACCGCCGCGCGGGAGGCGCCCACGGCCGCGCCGAGGGAGTCGGCCAGGGCCTCGATGAGGGCGAAGTTCTCCGCCGAGGCGACCCCGCGGCCACCGGAGACCACGATCGAGGCCTCGGTGAGCTCCGGCCGCGAGGACTTCTGCTCCACGACGCGGTCGACCACGCGGGTCACCTTGGCGGCGTCGGAGAGCGTGACCGGCACCTGCTCCTCGGCGGCGGCGGCCGGGGCCGGGCTGGGGGTGACCGAGTTGCCGCGGACGGTGTAGATCGGCGTCCCGACGGTGACCTTCGAGTGCACGATCGTCGCGCCGGCGAAGGCCACCTGGGTGGCGGTGCCGTCGGCGGCGATGTCGGTGACGTCGGTGAGGAACCCGCTGCCGGTCTTGACCGCCAGCCGGGCGGCGACCTCCTTGCCCTCCTGCGAGGAGGGGATGACCACGGCGGCCGGGGCCTTGTCGGCGACCAGGGCCGCGAGCACCTCGGCCTTCGGGGCGACGAGGAACTCCTCGACCTCCGGGGACTCGGCCACGTACACCGTCGCCGCGCCGTACTCGGCCAGCTGCTCGCGCGCGGCGGCCGCCGAGCCGGGGGCGCCGACGACGACCGCGGACGGCGTCCCGAGCGCGCGGGCGGCGGTCAGCGCCTCCAGCGTGGTCTTGCGGACGCCGTCGCCGGACGGGTTGAGCTCGACGAGGACCAGGACCTCTGCCATGACTGCTGCGTCTCCTCTGCGATTCGGTCCGGGTCAGACGATCTTCTGGCCGGCGAGGTAGTCGACCAGCTGCTGCGCGCCGTCGCCCTCGTCGGGGACCTTCACGCCCTCGCCCTTGGGCGGGCGGCCGGCGAAGTCGAGCACCTGGCTGGTGGCCGTGGCCAGGCCCACGGTGGCCGGGTCGATGCCCAGGTCGGCCAGCGTCTTCTTCTCCACCGGCTTCTTCTTCGCGGCCATGATCCCCTTGAAGGAGGGGTACCGCGGCTCGTTGATGGTGTCCCAGGTGGACACGATCGCCGGCAGCGGCGCCTCCAGGGCCCAGTAGCCGCCGTCGGTCTGCCGCTCGACCCGCGCCACGCCGTTCTCGACGGTGAGCTTGCGGGCACCGGACAGCTGGGGCAGCCCCAGCCGCTCGGCCAGCAGCGCCGGCATCACCGACAGCTGCCCGTCGGTGGACTCCGCGCCGCACAGCACGATGTCGAACTCCAGCTGCGACAGCGCCGCCGCGAGGATCGCCGACGTCTGAGGCGCGCAGGCGCCGTGGATGGCGTCGTCGACCACGTGCACCGCGCGGTCCGCGCCCATCGACAGCGCCTTGCGGATCGCGTCGGCGGCCGAGTCCGGGCCGACGGTCAGCACGGTCACCTCACCGCCGGAGGCCTCCTTGAGGGTGAGGGCCTCCTCGATGGCGTACTCGTCGATCTCGTTGACCACGTTGTCCGCGCTCCCCCGGGCGACGGTGTTGTCCGCCGGGTCCAGGTTCCGCTCGCTCCCGGAATCGGGGACCTGCTTGACAAGGACGACGATGTTCATCGCCAGACCCACCTCCGCGCTGGGGTCGCCGTGTGCGGGCCTCGCCCGCGTGCTCCGATAGTGGAGGTTACCGCCGGGTAACGGAGCGCCCGGGCCCGGTCCCGGGTGACCCCGGTCACGGGTGCCCCGGCCTCACCCGGCAGGCGCGACCAGGACCGGGCGCTCGGCCGGGGTCACCGTGACCGGGCCGCCCGGCACGAGGTCGCCGCTGCCGGCGCTCACGACGTCCACGGCCACCTCGGCGCCGTCGGGCAGGGCCACCGTCAGCCGCGTGGTCGCGCCGGAGAAGGTGCGCGTGACCACCCGGCCGCGGCCGGCCGGGTCGGCGACGACGGCCAGCGCCTCGGGCCGGACCAGGGCCACGACCGGCCCGGTGGACGGCGCCGACCCGGCCAGCGGCCGGCGGACGCCGAGCAGCTCCACGGCACCGTCGACCAGTCGCGCCGGCAGCCGGTTCATCGTCCCGACGAACTCCGCCACGAACGCCGTCGCCGGCCGCTCGTAGAGCTGGTCGGGTGCGGCGATCTGCTCCAGCCGCCCGGCGCGCAGCACACCGACCCGGTCGGCCACCGACAGCGCCTCGGCCTGGTCGTGGGTGACGAAGACGGTGGTGATGCCGAGCTCCAGCTGGATGCGGCGGATCTCCTCGCGCAGCTGCACGCGCACCTGGGCGTCGAGGGCCGACAGCGGCTCGTCGAGCAGCAGCACCTGCGGGGCGACCGCCAGCGCGCGGGCCAGCGCCACCCGCTGCTGCTGGCCGCCGGAGAGCTGGTGCGGATAGCGACCGGCGCGGTCGGCCAGGCCCACGAGCTCCAGCAGCTCCGCGGCCCGCCGGCGCTGCTCGTCCCGCCCCCGTCGGCGGACCCGCAGCCCGAAGGCGACGTTGTCGGCCACGGTCAGGTTGGGGAACAGGCTGTAGGCCTGGAAGACCATCCCCATGTCGCGCTTGCTGGCCGGCACCCCGGTGACGTCGCGGCCGTCGAGCAGCACCCGGCCGGCGTCCGGGAACTCGAAGCCGGCGATCGCCCGCAGCGCCGTCGTCTTGCCGCAGCCGGAGGGGCCCAGCAGCGCCAGGAACTCGCCCCCGGCCACGTCGAGGTCCAGCCCGTCCAGGGCCAGCACCGACCCGTAGCGGCGGGTCAGCCCCTCGAGGCGGACGGCGACGCCCGGGCGCTCGCGCAGGTCGGCCGGCGCCGCGGCCGCCCGGGCCGCGGGAGTGGTGGTCATGCGGACTCCTCCCCCGCCCGCCGGCGGTCCAGCGCGGAGATCAGCAGCAACAGGGCCCAGGTCATCGCCAGGGAGAGCACCGACACCGCGACCGACAGCTGCGGCCGGTTCCCGGAGATCTCCAGGATCCAGGTGGGGAAGGTCCGGAAGCCGAGGATCTGGGCGATGGTGAACTCGCCGAGCACGAGGGCCACGGTGAGGAACGACGCGTTGAGCACCGACGTCCGCAGCAGGGGCAGCACGACCGAGGCGAGCACCCGCGGCCACGAGGCGCCGAGGCTCCGGGCAGCCTCGGTGAGCGTGCGCAGGTCGGCGCCGCGCAGCCCGGCGTCCAGGGCGCGGTAGACGAACGGCAGCGCCAGGACGACGTAGACGAGGACGAGGATCCACGGCAGCGACGGGCGCTGGAGGGCGAAGAACGCCTCGGCCAGCGGGGTGCCGAAGAAGTAGTCGGGCGCCCAGGCCAGCACGCTGCGCACGCCGACCACCAGCGCGATCGGCGGCAGCACCAGAGGCAGGAGGGTGAGCAGCTCCACCGTCGTCCGCAGCCGGGGCAGGCGCAGCTCCACGAGGACGACGGTCGGCACCATGAGCAGCAGCGCCAGCACCACGGTGAGCACGGCGATCGTCAGCGACCGGCCGAAGGTCTCGGCGAAGCCCTCGGCGCCGGGGATGCCGGTGTAGTGCTCGGCGGTCAGCCCGCCGGTGCCGCGGTCACGGATGGTGAACCAGACCGAGGCCGCGATCGGCACGAGGAAGTAGAGGGCGGCCAGGAGCAGGACGGCCCAGCGCCAGGTCCTGGAGCCGCGCCGGCCGGCCCGCACCGGGGTCTCCGGGGCGACGTTGCCCCCACTCACCTCACCGGTGCTGCCGGCGCCGGCCACCCCGGAGGTCAGGGCCGTCACGTCAGCCACCGCCGGGTGCGGCGCTGGACCCAGGCGTAGAAGGCCATGACCAGCGCGATGAGCACGACCATCCCGAGCGCCAGCGCCTTGCCCAGGTTCTCCGAGCCCACCACGACGTTGCTCGACAGCGCGTCGGCGATCTGCAGCGTGACCAGGGGGACGCTGCTGCCGACCAGCGCCCGGGCGGTGGCGTAGGCGGCGAACGCGGAGGCGAACAGCAGCATGGTCGCGCCGATGACCGGCGGCGCGAGCACCGGCCCCCCGACGTGGCGCCAGTACTGCCAGCCGCTGGCGCCCAGGTTGTCGGCCGCCTCCCGCCACTGCGGGCGCAGCGCCTCCAGGGCCGGCGTGATGGTGAGCACCATCAGCGGCACCAGGAAGTAGAGGTAGACCAGCGCCAGGCCGGTCATCGAGTAGAGCGAGAAGCCGCTCCAGCCGAGCGTGTCGGTGAGCAGCGCGGTGACCACGCCCGCGTTGCCGATGGTGGCGATGAAGGCGAAGGCCAGCGGCACCCCGCCGAAGTTGGCCAGCACCCCCGACGCGGTGAGCACCAGCCGACGCAGCAGCCGGCCGCGGCGGGCGCGCAGCACCGCGACCGCGAGGACGAGCCCGATGGCGGCGCCCAGCAGCGCGGTGATCGCCGACAGCTGCAGGCTGCCCACGTAGGCCCGCCGGTAGGCGCCCCCGGTGATCGCCGAGATGCTCGCGGTCGACCAGCTCTCCTCGAAGGTCACCGGGTCGGTGGCGCGGAAGGCCTCGACCGCGACCACGCCGATCGGCAGCAGCAGGAAGACCGCGACGTAGAGGAAGAAGGGCACGACGCCGAGCGCGGCGAGCAGCCCGGCCCGCCGGCGTCCGCGGGCCCGGCCCGGGCCGGCGACCTCCCGGTCGCCGGCCCGGACCGCGGGCGTCGTGCTGGTCGAGGTGCTCAGCCGGACATCTCCGTGTTCCAGCGCTCGGCGACCACGTCGCGGGCGGCGGTCTCCTGCTCCGCGGTCGGGAACTCCGCGGTGCCCTCCACCGGGGGCAGGGCCGCCAGCGCCTCGGCGTCGGCGGTCCCGGCGTCCTCCATCGCGGCCAGCCGCACCGGGCGCGCCCCGCCGCGCAGCCAGATGTTCTGGCCCTCGTCGCTGTAGAGGAACTCCTGCCACAGCCGGGCCGCCGCCGGGTGCGGGGCGAAGGCGTTGATCCCCTGGTTGTAGTAGCCGCCGAACAGCCCGTCGCTGGGGACGGCGACCTGCCACTGCGCGCCCTGGTCGGCGAGGTCGTCGGTGAGGCCGGCGTTGTTGTAGTCCCAGTCGATGGAGATCGGCGTCTCCCCGCTGAGGATCGTCGCCGGCGTGATCTCGACCGGGTTGAAGTTGCCGACGTCCTTGACCTGGCGGAAGAAGTCGACGCCCGGGCCGATGTCGTCCAGGCTGCCGCCGTTGGCCAGCGAGGCCGCCCACACACCCGAGAAGGCCGCGGTCGCCTGGGTGGGGTTGCCGTTGAGGGCGACCAGGCCGGCGTACTGCGGGTCGAGGAGCTCGGCGAAGGTCGTCGGGCACACGGCGACGGTCGCCGCGTTGCAGCCGATCGAGACGTAGCCGCCGTAGTCGTTGACCCAGTGGCCCTCCGGGTCCTTCTGGCCCTCGGGGATCTCGTCCCAGGTCTGCACCTGGTAGGGGGCCAGCAGGTCCTGCGCCTGCGCCTGGTGGTGGAACGGCGTGCCGAGGTCGAGGACGTCGGGCGCGCGGTCCTGCCCGCGCTGGCTGGTGACGGCGTTCAGCTCGTCCTGGCTGGACCCGTCGGGCAGGGTGCTGACCACCTCGATGCCGTACTTCTCGCCGAAGGTCTCGATCATCTCGCCGTAGTTGGCCCAGTCCGGCGGCAGCGCGATGACGTTGAGCGTGCCCTCCGCCTGGGCGGCCTCGACCAGCGCGTCGAGGTCGCCGAAGTCCTCCAGCGACGTGGCGGAGGCGGCCTCGCTGGTGCCCCCTCCCCCGCCCGACCCGCCGTCGTCCCCGCCCCCGCAGGCGGCCAGGACCAGCGCCGCGGCCGAGAGGGCCGCCGTCGTCCGCAGGGTGGGGCGTCCGCCCCGGGTGTGCAGCTGCACGGTTCTCCTCGTGGTGGTGGACCCGCGCCGGGCGGGCTGTCGGGATGGTGACAGAGGGCGGCCACCGTGGGGGGTCGGCGGCCTCGCCGGGAGATGGCCGTCGGGTGGACGACCGGCGACGCCGGTCAGCGACCGGTGAAGGTGGCCTTGCCCGGGCCGCTCTCCAGGAACGACGTCATGCCGGTCCGCTGGTCCTCGGTGTCGAACAGCTCGGCGAACAACCGGCTCTCCAGCACCAGCCCCTCGGCGAGGGTCAGGTCGAGCCCCTCGTCGATGGCGCGCTTGGCGGCGGCCAGGGCCAGCGGCGGGCCGGCGGCGAACTTGCGCGCCATGGCGACCGCCGTCGACTCGACCTCGACGTCGGGCACGACCGCGTCGGCCAGCCCGATCTCGAGCGCCTCCTCGGCGCCGACGTGGCGGCCGGTGAACACGAGGTCCTTGGCGCGGGCGGGGCCGATCAGGCGGGCCAGCCGCTGCGTGCCCCCGGCGCCGGGGATGACCCCCAGCAGGATCTCCGGCTGGCCGACCTTGGCGCCGGCGCCCATGACCCGGAAGTCGGCGCAGAGCGCCAGCTCGTACCCGCCGCCGAGCGCGTAGCCGGTGATCGCGGCGATGACCGGCTTGGGGATCTGCTGCACCGCGGTGAAGGAGGTGGTCAGCTCCCGGCCCCAGGCCACCATGCTGCGCCCGTCGAGCTGGGACATGGCCTTGATGTCGGCCCCCGCGGCGAACACCCGCTCCCCGCCGTAGAGCACCACCGCCCGGACGTCGTCCCGCTCGCCGGCCTCGAGGGCCGCGGCCCGGACCTCCAGGTGCAGCTGCTCGTCGATGGCGTTCATCTTCGGCCGGTCGAGGCGGATCGTCCCCACCCCGTCGGCCACCTGCAGGGTCACGAACTCGGGGGCTGCCATGCGGGGGCCTCCAGCGGGGTGGACGACGTCGTCGCCGCACCCTAGTCAGGGACCCCGACCCGGCGGCGGCCCGGGCGGGGATCCGCGCCGGTCACGCCGGACCGGGCGGGAGGTGCTGTAGCCGGAGGGCCTCGGGGACAGCGGCGTCGGGACGCACGACGACCCGCGGCTCCCCGCGGGCGGCGGCCAGCGCCTCGACCAGGTCTCCGCAGCGCCGCGGCGAGGGCACGGTGAAGCCGCGCCCGGTCACCACCCAGATGCCCGCCCCCTCGGCACGCTCGAGGACGTCGGCCGCCACCTCGGCCGACGGGCGGCCCGTCACCCGGGCGACGTAGTCGGTCCAGTCCACCCGGTCGGCCGGGCGCAGGTCGGGGTACACGACGAGGTCGAGCCCCTGGGCGGGCGGCACCAGCCGGTGGACGGCGGGGCCGAGCTGGTCCGGGCAGAAGACGACGACGTCCCCGGGCGGCGCCGACCGCAGGGCCCGGGCCACCTCACCGGCCTGCGTCCGCGGGTCGCCCACGACCGGCAGCGCCGCGCCGAGCCCGAGGGCGGCCGCCAGCGCGAGCCCGACGATCCGCGTGCGCGGGGTCGGCAGGGCGGCGAGCCCCAGTCCGGCCAGGGCGAGGAACGGCAGCAGCGCCACGCTGGTGTAGCGGCCCGAGACCGCGCTGCCGGTGAGCCGGCTGACCAGCCCCGCGAGGACCAGGGTGCCGGCGGAGAGGGCGAGCAGCTGCCCGCGCGAGGGCCGCGGCCGGAACGAGACGAGCAGGACGGCCGCGCCGGCCCGGCGGGCGGCCGGGACGACGACCACGCCCAGGGCCGCCAGGAGCAGCAGGAGGGCCCCGAGCCCGCGCGCGACGAGCCCGCCGCCGCCCTGCCAGGCGTCGAGCGCGACCGGCAGCGCGACCAGGCCCCCCACCTGGGCCCAGGGCGTTCCGGTGGAGGCGAGCTGGACCAGCAGCGACGGCAGCCACGGGAGGAAGACCAGCAGGCCGATCCCCAGCCCGACCAGGACGCGCAGCGCCGTCCGCCGCCGCGCGGGCAGCCCGGCCAGGGCGAGCAGGCCCACCACGGCGACCAGGTGGAAGGCCCACACGTGGGTGAGCAGCAGCGCCCCGGTGACCGCCCCGAGGCCGAGGACCGGCCACGGCCCGGACCGGCGCACCACCGCGCGCAGCGCCATCGCGCCCAGCACGGTGAGCAGGACCAGCAGCGCGTACATCCGTGTCTCGGCGGCGTACCGGATCGCGAAGGGCGACGTCGCGAGCAGCACCACCACCGCGACCGCGGCGCGGCGGCCGGCCAGCTGGCGGGTTCCCCGCCAGGCCAGCGGCAGGGTCGCCAGGGCGAGCAGGCCCGAGAGGCTGCGCACCGCTGCCGAGCCGGTCCCCACCAGACCCGTCCACGCCGAGAGCAGCAGGTAGTACAGCGGCGGTGAGCCGTCCTGCCGGAGCGCCTCGAACAGGTCCGGCAGCGGCAGCCGGGCGATCGCCACGCTCTGGGCCTCGTCCAGCCACAGGTCCGGCGGCGCGAGGAAGCGCGCGACCCCGCCGGCGAGCACGGCGGCGGTCAGGATCCCGGCGACGAGGACGCCGCCGGCCGACCGCTCGCCGAGCCGGGGGCCGATCCCCGGACGGTGCCGCCCCCCCCCCGCCGGGGGGGGGACGGGGGGCCCCCCGCGGGGGGCCATGGGGGGCGCGCGGCCCCCGCCGGGGCAGGACCGGGGCGGTCCGCCCCGTCCCCCCGGCGGTGCTGGACGTCGCGGTGCCGGCCGGGGAGGCGGCGGCCCCCTCGTGGTAGTCCTCCTCCACGTTGACCGCCCAGACGTCGTGGCCGGTCCCCTCGGCGATGTTCTCCACCGTGAGCATGGCCGTCACCATGGAGTGGTCCTGGTTGTTGTACTTGTGCATCCCGTTGCGGCCGACCGGGTGCACGTTGGGCACCGCCCCGGCCAGCCAGGCCCGGATGACCTCGACCCGCTCGTCGTAGCCGGCGTCGTACACGGGGTAGGCCTTCGGCATGCGGACGACGAAGCCCCGCTCGACCCGGTCCGCGGAGACCAGCCCCAGCGTCTCGAGCTCGGCCGTGGCGAGCGTCACGAGGGCGTCGTCGTCGGCGGCCCAGGTGTCGTCGCCCTCGTCGACGAAGTACTCCAGCCCGAGGCAGGTGCGGCCGTCCTTGACCAGGTGGGGCGACCAGCTGCCGAAGTTCTGGATCCGGCCGACGCGGACCTGCGGGGAGTGGACGTAGATCCAGTTGTCGGGGAAGCCGGCGTCCTCGGGCACCACCACCGCCACGGTGAGGAAGTCCCGGTGGGTCAGCCCGGCGGCCGCCTCGAGGACCCGCGGGGGCGCCGGCGGGTCCATCGCCAGCACCAGGTCGGGCAGCGGCATCGAGGAGACGACGTGGTCGGCCGGGATCCGCCGCACCTGCCCCGCCGGGATCCCGGTCTCGGCGCGCACGCTCACCGCGACCGCGCCGCGGTCCTCGCGGTGGACGGCGACGCAGGACGTGCGCAGGTGCACGGTCGCGCCGGCGTCGAGGACCCGCTCGAGGGTGCGCTCCCACATCAGGCCGGGGCCGGTGCACGGGTACTGGAAGCGGTCGATGAGCGTGGTGATCTGCGGGCGGCCGGCCCGGGGGCGCAGGGCGTGCAGGACGGCGCGGCCGAGGTCGAGGTCCTTGATCCGCTGCGCCGCCCAGTCCGACTGGATCTCGGTGGCCGGGATGCCCCAGACCTTCTCGGTGTAGGTCTTGAAGAAGATGCCGTAGAGGCGGCGGCCGAACCGCGCCGAGACCCACCCCTCGAAGTGGCTCTGGTCCCGCGGCGGACGCAGGCGGGCCGCTGCGTAGGAGGCCAGGCAGCGGAGGGCCTCGACCGGGCCCAGGCCGCGCAGGGCGTTCACCGGGCGCAGCGGGTAGTCGAAGAGCCGGCCGCCGTAGTGGATGCGGGACAGCCGCGGCCGGGACAGGAACTCGTCGTCGTCGAGCATCTGGTGCCACCAGCGCTCGACCGCCGGGACCTTGGTGAAGAACCGGTGGCCGCCGATGTCGAACCGCCACCCGTCCCGCTCGACGGTCCGGCTGATGCCGCCGACGACCGAGTCGGCCTCGAGCACCGTGACCGGCAGCCCCCGGTCGGTCAGCTCGTAGGCCGCGGTGAGACCGGCCGGCCCGGCGCCGATGACGACGGTGTGCGGCGGAGGTGCGGGCAAGGGTCCTCCCAGCTCTCCGGCGCGCCGGCGCCGGTCCTGCGGCGGGGTCCGTCGTCTTCAGGCCCCGCCCGCCCGGCTACCCCGGCGGCCGCGCCCCGGAACCTCCCGCCCCCGCCGGGTCGGCCCGCCAGACCTCGGCCAGCCCGGTCGGGGTCGAGCGGGCCACCCGCGTGTAGTGGGCCCCGAGCTCGGCCAGCAGGGCCCGGGTGGGTCCCGAGCGCCGCACCCGCTCGCTCGCCCGGTCCAGCCCGACCAGGACGACGACGTCCAGGTCGCCCCGGACGGCGTCGAGCCGCACGACCGGCGGCACGCGCTCCAGGCCGGTGAGGTCCGGGGCCAGCCGGCGACGGAGGGAGGGCTCGCGGAACTCCACCTGGAAGTAGGCCTGGACCGCCTCGTAGTGGCCGACGTCGACGCTCCCGGCGCGGACCGCCATCCGGCTGGACTCGTGCCGCAGCGGATCGGGGATGCCGTGCTGCGGGGCGGCCGCCGAGCGGCTGAACCGGAGGACGACCGAGGTGGAGCCGGGCGGGATCGCACCGGTCACCGAGAGGACCTCGGCGACCTCGTCGGCGGCCGCTGCCTGCGCCGGCAGCCGCACCAGCGCCGCGGCCGACGCCGCGGTCACCAGGACCACGACCAGGACCGCCGTGGTCCGGGGGCCGGGCGGGGGGCGGCCGGCGACCCAGAGCGCCAGGAGCAGCGGCGGGAACCACGCCAGCCGGTCGACCAGGAAGCCGAAGTCGGCGCCGAGGCGCTGCGGGGTCAGCAGGTAGGCCAGCAGGACGCCGCCGAGGAGCAGCGCCAGCGCGACCCCGTCCGCGCTCGCACCCGGCGCCCGCCGCCGCGCCCCGCCGAGGGCCAGGACGGCGAGCGCGACCACGGTGACCGCCACCGGGACCGACTCCGGACCCCAGCCGGTGGCGAACGGCCGCTGCCCGCTGAGCAGGGCCAGGACCCGGTCCGACGTGGGCGCGCTGAGCGCGGCGCTCGAGGGGCCCTCCCCCGTGGCGAGGTAGGCCGCGGTCAGCACCCCGCTCGGGACGACGGCGAGCAGCACCGGCACGACGTCGCGGCGCAGCGCCGCCGGCAGCGGTGTCCCCTCGCGGAGGGCCGCCGCCCCGCGCACCAGCCCGAGCCCCAGCACGCTCCCGGCGGCCAGCACCCACGGCAGCAGGTGGGCGGTCCAGGTCAGCAGGAGCAGCGCCGTCAGGCCCGCGACCGCACCCGCGCGCCAGCCCTCCCGCCGCCGGAGGGCGACGCCCAGGACCAGCAGCGCGCCGACGACCCCGAGGACGAAGTTGTAGAACCCGTAGGCCACCAGGTAGCTGCCGGCCAGGGGCAGCGCCACGACGCCCAGCCACCCGGCCCGGGGCGACACGCCGCGGGCGGCGTAGGCGAGGGCCGCCACGAGCCCGATGACGGCGGCCGCGACGAGCAGCCGCTCGGCACCGTCGGGACCCAGCAGGGGCGTGAGGGCGGCGAGCAGGAGGGTGGCCAGCATGTTCGGCACCGGCGTGAGGTCCACCCGGTAGTGCTCGCGCAGGACCTCGCCCACGGCCCCGCCGTCCCCGGCGTGCAGCAGCACCCAGGCCCCGGCGACGTGCGCCGGCCCGTCCTGGGTGAGCACCGTCGGGAAGGCGACCAGCGGGACCAGCTGCACCGCCACGCCCAGCACCAGGACGATCGGCAGCGCGGCGGCCCACCGGCGGCCGGTCGCGGGCACGGTCGTCCCGGCCGGCCGGGGAGGACCTGGGGGCACCGGCTCCGGCTCAGGCGGCCCGGCGGGCGGTCCAGCGGCCGTCGGCCCGCTGGACCTGGAGGGCCAGGCCGAAGGTGTCCGAGAGCGACTCCTGGGTGAGCACCTGCTCCAGCGGGCCGGCCGCGACGACCCGGCCCCCGCGCAGCAGCAGCGCGTGGGTGTAGCCGGGCGGGATCTCCTCCACGTGGTGGGTGACCAGCACCTGCGCCGGGGCGTAGAGGTAGCGGGCGAGGTCGGACAGCCGGCCCACGAGGTCCTCGCGCCCGCCGAGGTCCAGGCCGGCGCCCGGCTCGTCGAGCAGCAGCAGCTCGGGGTCGGGCATGAGCGCGCGGGCGATCTGCACCCGCTTGCGCTCGCCCTCGCTGAGCGTGCCGAACGGGCGGTGCGCCAGCGGCGAGACCCCCCACTGCTGCATCAGCATCGCCGCGCGGGTGAGGTCGTGGACGTCGTAGCGCTCCCGCCACCGGCCGAGGACGGCGTACCCGGCCGACAGCACGATGTCCCCGGTGCGCTCACCGGGCTGGATGCGCTGGGCCAGGGCGGCGCTGGTCAGCCCGATCCGCGGCCGCAGCTCGAAGACGTCGACCGCGCCGAGGGTCTCCCCCAGCAGCTGCACCGTGCCCCGCGTCGGGTGCAGGTGCGCGGCGGCCAGCTGCAGCAGCGTGGTCTTGCCGGCGCCGTTCGGGCCGAGGACGACCCAGCGCTGGTCGGCCTGGACGACCCAGTCGACGCCGCGCAGCAGGAACGTCTCCCCGCGGACGACATCCACACCGTGCATCTCGACGACCGGCTGGTTCGACACCCCCCCATCCAACCAACACCCGCCGCCGGGCCCCGTCCTGCCACCCGAGCGGGCCGCCTGTTGGCAGGATCACACCGTGCGCAACAGCCCGGACGACGTCGAGGTCTGGCCCGGTTCCCCCACGCCCCTGGGCGCCCACTGGGACGGCACGGGCACCAACTTCGCCCTGTGGTCGGCCGGCGCCTCGGGCGTCGACCTCTGCCTGTTCGACCCCGACGGCACCGAGCACCGCCACCGGCTGCAGGAGACCACCCACCAGGTGTGGCACGGCCGGCTGCCCGGCGTCGCCCCCGGCCAGCACTACGGCTACCGGGTGCACGGGGGCTACGAACCCGCCGCCGGGGCCCGCTACAACCCGGCCAAGCTGCTGCTCGACCCCTACGCGCGGGCCGTCGACGGCGACCTGAGCCTGCACCCGGCGCTGTTCGGGTTCCCGGAGGGGGCGGCCGACGGCGCGAACCCCGACCCGCGGGACTCCGCGCCGTACGTGCCTCGCGGCGTGGTCATCCACGACTCCTTCCCCTGGGACGGCGACCGCCGGCCGGGGACCCCGTGGGCGGACACCGTCATCTACGAGGTGCACGTCAAGGGCGCCACGATGACCCACCCCGACGTCCCGCCCGCCCTGCGCGGCACCTACGCGGGCCTGGCGCACCCGTCGTTCCTCGAGCACCTGCGGTCGCTGGGGGTCACCGCGGTCGAGCTGCTCCCGGTGCACCACTTCGTCAGCGAGCCGCACCTGCTCCGCCGCGGCCTGACCAACTACTGGGGCTACAACACCCTCGGCTACTTCGCCCCACACGCGGCCTACAGCTCGGCCGGCTCCGGAGGCCGACAGGTCACCGAGTTCAAGGCCATGGTCAAGGCGCTGCACGCGGCGGGCATCGAGGTGGTCCTCGACGTGGTCTACAACCACACCGCCGAGGGCGACCACACCGGCCCGACGCTGTCGTTCAAGGGCATCGACAACGGCGGCTACTACCGGCTGCGCGGCGGGGACCCCTCCCGCTACACCGACTACACCGGGTGCGGGAACACCCTCGACGTCCGCCGTCCGGCGGTGCTGGCGCTGCTCATGGACTCGCTGCGGTACTGGGTCACCGAGATGCACGTCGACGGGTTCCGGTTCGACCTCGCCTCGGCCCTGGCCCGCTCCATGCACGACGTCGACCGGCTGTCGGCCTTCTTCGACGTCGTCCACCAGGACCCGGTGGTCAGCCAGGTGAAGCTGATCGCCGAGCCGTGGGACGTCGGCGAGGGCGGCTACCAGGTGGGCAACTTCCCGCCGCTGTGGACCGAGTGGAACGGCAAGTACCGCGACACCGTCCGCGACGTCTGGTCCGGCGCCCACGTCGGGGTGCGCGACCTCGCCTACCGGCTGACCGGCTCCTCGGACCTCTACCGCTCCGACGGGCGGCGGCCGTTCGCCAGCATCAACTTCGTCACCGCCCACGACGGCTTCCCCCTCGCCGACCTGGTCACCTACGAGCGCAAGCGCAACGAGGCCAACGGGGAGGACAACCGGGACGGCGAGAGCCACAACCGGAACTGGAACGGCGGCGTGGAGGGGCCCACCGACGACCCGGACGTGCGGGCGCTGCGGGCCCGGCAGGTGCGCAACCACCTGGCCACGCTGCTGCTGTCGACCGGTGTGCCGATGATGACCGCCGGCGACGAGCTCGGCCGCACCCAGCAGGGCAACAACAACGCCTACTGCCAGGACAACGAGATCTCCTGGCTGGACTGGAAGTCCGTCGACGAGGACCTGTCCGCCTTCGTCACCCGGCTGGTCCGGCTGCGCCGCAACTCGCCGGTGCTGCGGCAGGAGGCGTTCTTCGAGGGCCATGAGATCCCCGGCACCGGTGGCACCCGCGACCTGGCCTGGTTCCACCCGGAGGGGCGCCAGCTCTCGACCGGGGACTGGTTCGACGCCGGCCTGCAGACGGTCGGGATGTACCTCGACGGCCGCGGCATCCGGCACCGCGACCAGCGCGGGCGGCCGGTCGTCGACGACTCCTACCTCGTGCAGCTGCACGCCGGGCCGGCGCCGGTGACCGTGCACCTGCCGGGGCCGCCCTGGTCGGACGGCTACGAGTTCGTCCTCTCCACCGAGTACCCGACCGGTGTGCCGCCCCGCCCCGCGGTGGTCGCCCCCGGGCCGCTGGAGATGCCGCCCCGCACCGTCTGGCTGCTCCGCGTCCACCGCCGCCCCTGATGTCGTGACCGGTGGCGGGCCCGGAGGGTCCCCGCCGGGCGCGACGGGCCCAACTCCGCGAAGCGGGTCCCGCGGCGCGGGGGGCCGGAGGCTCCCCCGCCGCGGGACGGGTCGGGCTCAGCGCAGATCGGGGACGGCGCCTGGCCGCGGTGTCGGCCGGTAGGCCGACGATGCACTCAGTCGGGCTGCTGCTCGAAGGTGATGACGGTCCAGCCGAGCAGCAGCCGGTCGCCGTCGGAGAGCGGGTGGGCGACGCCCGGCTCGAGCTGCGTCCACTCGGTGGCCTCGGGGCCGGCGACGTGGGTGCCGTTGAGCGAGCCGAGGTCGACCAGCGACACCTCGCGCCCGCTGCGCTGGATCGCGGCGTGGGCCGAGGACAGCACGTTCTGGGTGTCGGCTATCGGCACCGGCCGCGCGGTGCCGGCGGTCACCAGCTCGTGGTTGTCGGGGCGCCGGCCCAGGACGAGGTCCTCGTCGACGGTGACGACCAGGCCGTCGTCGAAGCGCAGGATCGGCGCGGCCGGCGGCTCGGGCTTCCAGAAGGCGGTCGCCTCACCGCTCTCGGGCTCCTGCGCGGCCGGGGCGGCGGTGGCGCCGTAGCCGGAGGAGCCGCCGAAGCCGGCGTCGGACGCCGCGGTGAACGACGCCGGGGCGGCCGCGGTCTGCGGGTGGGCGGCGGAGGAGACGTGGGCGGCGGCCGCGAGCTGCAGCATCGCCCCGGAGCCGGGGACGGTGCCCTCGACCAGGTCGTAGGCGACCCCTGGCGGCATGGAGGGCACGGGCTGGCCCGGGCCGACGTACAGGGTCTGACCCAGCTGGAAGCCGCTGGCGACGGTGCACCCGTCGACGGAGGAGCCGGACACCGGGACGCCGTCCACCGCGGGCTGGCCCTTGCCGGCCCACAGGGCGACGCCGGTGCCCGAGCCGCCCGCGCTGTCGACGAGCACCAGGGCGAAGGACGCCGAGCCGCCACCGAGGGCCGCGACCTGACCGGCGACCGCGCCGAGCACGCGCTCGGCGCCGGGGCCGGCGACCCCGAGGCAGGCGTGCAGCGCGGCGACGAGCGCCGGGGACCCCGGCGCGTCGACCCAGAGCAGGCCGCCTCCCCGTCGGGCGACGACGGAGTCTCCGGGCAGTACTTCACAGCGGTCGGGCATGGCGTCCAGCCTAATGTTGTCAAGCGGGTGTGGGCGGCCCGGCGACACCGCCACGCCGGAACCCCAGGTCGCTGCCGGTACCCGTGCGACCCGCGGTGCGGATGTGCCAGTGGTGACCGCCGGCCGCCCCTCTCACGCCGTCGCGACGACGCCCAGCTCCGCCGGGTCGGCCAGGTGCTGCGAGTGCGGCAGCACCCGCACCGTGTACCCGAACGCACCCGTCCGCTCCAGCGGCACCGTGGCCGTGAACCAGTGCCGGGACCCCTCCGCGTGCTCGTGCGCCATGGGCAGCGTGGTCACCTCGTGCAGCCCGTCGGCGTCGTCCACCCGGCCGTAGGCGGCCTGCACCTGGACGTCGGACGGCGCCAGGCCCGGCAGCTCCACCTCGGCCCGCAGCGCCAGCGTCGACCCGATCTCGGGGGTGTCGCCGGCGCCGGTGGCCTCCACGTGCGCGACCCGCACCGCACTCCAGTGCTCGAGCAGGTGCGAGCGCCACGACGCCTCGCTGCGCGCCGCGGTGTACCCACCCTCGGCCATCGCCCGCGCCGACCCGGCCGCGGGGACGTAGAGCTGCTGCACGTAGTCGCGCACCATCCGGGTGGCCAGCACCTTGGGGCCGGTCTCGCGCAGGGTGTGGCGGACCATCTCCACCCACCGCGTGGGGATGCCGTCGCGGTCGGTCTCGTAGAACCGCGGCAACACCTGGCTGCTCAGCAGGTCGTAGATGGCCCGCGCCTCGAGCTCGTCGCGCCGGTCGTGGTCGGCCACCCCGTCCGCGGTGGGGATCGCCCAGCCGTTCTGGCCGTCGAACCACTCGTCCCACCAGCCGTCGCGGATGGAGAGGTTCAGCCCGCCGTTGAGGGCGGCCTTCATGCCCGAGGTCCCGCAGGCCTCCAGCGGCCGCAGCGGGTTGTTCAGCCAGACGTCGCAGCCCCAGTAGAGGTAGCGGGCCATGCCGATGTCGTAGCCGGGCAGGAACGCGATCCGGTGCCGGATCTCGGGGTCGTCGGCGAACTTCACCATCTGCTGGATGAGCTGCTTGCCGCCGTCGTCGGCGGGGTGGCTCTTCCCGGCGATGACCAGCTGCACCGGCCGCTGCGGGTCCAGCAGCAGGGCCTTGAGCCGCTCGGGGTCCCGCAGCATGAGGGTCAGGCGCTTGTACGAGGGCACCCGCCGGGCGAAGCCGATGGTGAGGACGTCGGGGTCGAAGGCGGTGTCGGTCCACCCCACCTCCGACTCCGCGTTGCCCCGGGACAGGGCGGTGTCGCGCAGCCGGCGGCGCACCTCCTCGACCAGGCGGCCGCGCAGCAGCCGGCGGGTGCTCCACAGCTCCCCGGCCGGGATCCGGTCGACGCCGTCGAAGTGCACCGGGCCCTCGACCTCGACCGGGTCGCCCTGGCTGGAGGCCTGGGTGCCCAGCTCGACCAGCTCGCGGGCGGTCCACGTGGGGGCGTGCACGCCGTTGGTGATCGAGCCGATCGGCACGTCACCCTCGTCGAAGCCCGGCCACAGGTCGCGGAACATCGACCGGCTGACGTGCCCGTGCAGCCGGCTGACGCCGTTGGCCCGCTGCCCCAGCCGCAGCCCCATGTGCGCCATGTTGAACTTGCTCGCGTCGTCCTCGGCGCCCAGCGGGATCAGCTGGTCCAGCGGAACGCCGAAGCCGGCGAAGTAGCGCTCGATGAGGGCGCGCGGGAAGCGGTCGATGCCGGCCGGCACCGGCGTGTGCGTGGTGAACACCGTCGCGGCGCGGACGGCCTGCAGCGCCTCGGCGAACGACAGCCCGTGGGACTCGGTCAGCTCGCGGATGCGCTCGATCCCGAGGAAGCCCGCGTGGCCCTCGTTGGCGTGGTAGACCTCCGGCGCCGGCGTGCCGGTCAGCTGGCAGTAGGCCCGCAGCGCCCGGACGCCGCCGATGCCCAGCAGCATCTCCTGGCGCAGCCGGTGGTCCTCGTCGCCGCCGTAGAGCCGGTCGGTGACGCCGCGCTCGGCCGGCGCGTTCTCCTCGATGTCGCTGTCGAGCAGCAGCAGCGAGACCCGGCCGACCTGGGCGCGCCAGACGTGCGCGTGGAGGGTGCGTCCCTCGGGCAGCGGCACCGCGATGACGACGGCGGACCCGTCGGGCTGGCGCAGCAGCTTGAGCGGGAGGCCGTGCGGGTCCAGCGACGGGTAGTGCTCGAGCTGCCAGCCGTCGCCCGACAGGCCCTGCTCGAAGTAGCCGGCGCGGTACAGCAGCCCCACGCCGATGAGCGGGACGCCGAGGTCGGAGGCCGCCTTGAGGTGGTCGCCGGCGAGGATCCCCAGCCCACCGGAGTACTGCGGCAGCACCTCGGTGATCCCGAACTCCGCGGAGAAGTAGGCGACCGTGGCCGGCGCCCCCTCCCCCAGGGACTGGTACCAGTGCGGCGCCGACAGGTAGTCCTCCAGGTCGTCGACGACGTCCTGCAGCCGGCGCAGGAACCGCCGGTCGCGGGCCAGGGTGGCCAGCCGCTCGGCCGACACCTCGCCGAGGACCTTCACCGGGTCGCCCTTGCAGGTCTGCCAGAGGTCCGGGTCCAGCGCCTCGAACAGGTCGCGGGTGTCCGGGTGCCAGGACCATCGGAGGTTGGTCACCAGGTGGGACAGCGGCATCAGCTCCTCGGGGAGCGAGGCCCGGACGGTGAACCGGCGGAGAGCGCGCACCGCCCGAGACTAACCAGGTCGGAGGCCGTGCACAGAGCGTCGCCGGTAGTGCCCACCGGCGCCGCACCGGGCTGCGCGGCGCCCCGGGGAGCGCTCCCGACGCCGATGTGTGAGCGGGACGAGAGATGGATAGCGTGGCCCGGATGACTGGCCGCGCTGACCTCCGTCTCGGCATCACCGATGTCGCCCCCGTCGTGTCCTGCGGGTCCTTCTCGGCCCGCGCCGTGGTCGGCGAACACGTGCCGATCACCGCCACCGTCTTCCGCGAGGGTCACGACGCCGTGGCGGCCAACGTGGTCTGGACCCCGCCCGGGGAGGACGAGAAGCGCCAGCCGCTGCGCCGGATGGCCCGCTTCGGCGACGAGCCCGACCGCTGGATCACCACCGTCGTGCCCGACCGCGAGGGTCGGTGGTCCTTCCGGGTCGAGGCGTGGAGCGACCCGCTGGCCACCTGGCACCACGCCGTCGAGGTGAAGATCGCGGCCGGCCAGGGACCCGAGGAGCTCGCCAACGACCTCGAGGAGGGCGCCCGGTTGCTCGACCGGGTCGCCGCCGAGGCCGACGCGCCGTGGGCGGAGCGGGTCGCCGACGCGGCCGCCGCGCTGCGCGACGCCACCCGCGACCTGCCGGCCCGGGTCGCCCCGGCCCTGGTCGAGGCGCTGCAGGAGTACCTGCACGAGCACCCGGTCCGCGAGCTGGTCACCCCCGGGCCGCGGTACGAGGTCTGGGTGGACCGCCCCCGGGCGCTGTTCGGCTCCTGGTACGAGTTCTTCCCGCGCTCGACCGGCCCGGTCGTCGACGGGCGGCCCACGCACGGCACCTTCGCCACCTCGGCCGAACTGCTGCCCACGGTCGCCGACATGGGTTTCGACGTGGTCTACCTGCCACCGATCCACCCGATCGGCACGGTCAACCGCAAGGGCCCGAACACGGCGCAGTACCCCGGCGGCAACCCGTACGAGATCGGGTCGGACGACCCGGGCTCGCCGTGGGCGATCGGCAGCGCGGAGGGCGGGCACGACGCCGTCCACCCGCAGCTGGGCACCATGGACGACTTCCGGGCCTTCGTCGACCGCACCCGCGAGCTCGGCATGGAGGTGGCGCTGGACTTCGCGCTGCAGGCCGCCCCCGACCACCCGTGGGTCGAGGAGCACCCCGAGTGGTTCACCACCAAGCCCGACGGGACGATCGCCTACGCGGAGAACCCGCCGAAGAAGTACCAGGACATCTACCCGATCAACTTCGACAACGACCCCGAGGGCATCTACGCCGAGTGCCTGCGGGTCATCCGGGTGTGGATGGACGCCGGGGTCCGCATCTTCCGGGTCGACAACCCGCACACCAAGCCGCTGAGCTTCTGGCACTGGCTGATCTGGACGGTCAAGGAGACCGACCCGGACGTGCTGTTCCTCGCCGAGGCCTTCACCCGGCCGGCGATGATGCACCAGCTGGCCCGGATCGGGTACACGCAGTCCTACACGTACTTCACCTGGCGGACCGAGCGCGGCGAGCTCGAGGACTACGGCCGCGAGCTGGCCGCCAGCAGCCACTACATGCGGCCGAACTTCTTCGTGAACACCCCGGACATCCTGCACGCGTCGCTGCAGTTCGGCGGCCCGCAGATGTTCAAGATCCGCGCCGTCCTGGCCGCCATGATGAGCCCGACCTGGGGCGTCTACTCCGGGTTCGAGCTGTTCGAGCACGTGGCGGTGCGGCCGGGCAGCGAGGAGTACCTGGACAGCGAGAAGTACCAGCTGCGACCGCGGGACCTCGCCGCGGCCGAGGCGTCCGGGCGCAGCCTCGCCCCCTACCTGCGCCGGCTCAACGAGATCCGCCGCGCGCACCCCGCCCTCCAGCAGCTGCGGACGCTGCACTTCCACTCCGTCGACAACCCGAACCTGCTCTGCTTCACCAAGACCGACCCCGGCTCGCAGGACGCCGTCCTGGTCGTCGTGTCGCTGGACAGCCACAACACCCAGATCGGGACGACGGCCCTGGACCTGCCGACGCTCGGCCTCGACTGGTATGAGCGCTTCACCGTGACCGACGAGCTGACCGGCGCCAGCTACGACTGGGGCCAGTTCAACTACGTGGAGCTCAACCCCTACCGCGAGCCGGCGCACGTCTTCGCGATCACCCACCACCGGCCGGTCCGGGTCCCGCCGCCGGTCTCCTGATCCCCCACCCGCTCCCCCCCGCAGAACCGAGGGCGTCACCCCCGATGACCGTTTCCGTCCCTGACCTCCCCGACGGCCGCCCCGAGGCCGGCGACTCGGCGCTGCCGACACCGGGCACCGACCCCGAGTGGTACAAGCGCGCCGTCTTCTACGAGGTCCTCGTCCGCGGCTTCGCCGACAGCAACGCCGACGGCGTCGGTGACCTGCGCGGCATGCTCGACAAGCTCGACTACCTGCAGTGGCTCGGCGTCGACTGCCTCTGGCTGCCGCCGTTCTTCGCCTCGCCCCTGCGCGACGGCGGCTACGACGTCAGCGACTACACCGCCGTGCTGCCCGAGTTCGGCGACATCGAGGACTTCACGGAGTTCCTCCACGCCGCCCACGCCCGGGGCATGCGCGTGATCATCGACTTCGTCATGAACCACACCTCGGACCAGCACCCCTGGTTCCAGGCCAGCCGCAGCGACCCCGACGGCCCCTACGGCGACTTCTACGTGTGGGCCGACGACGACACCGGCTACGCCGACGCGCGGATCATCTTCGTCGACACCGAGAGCTCGAACTGGACCTTCGACCCGGTGCGCAAGCAGTACTTCTGGCACCGGTTCTTCTCCCACCAGCCCGACCTCAACTTCGAGAACCCGCGAGTGCAGGAGGCGATCATCGACGCCCTGCGCTTCTGGCTGGACATCGGCATCGACGGCTTCCGGCTCGACGCCGTCCCCTACCTGTTCGAGGAAGAGGGGACCAACGGCGAGAACCTGCCGCGCACCCACGAGTTCCTCAAGCACGTCCGGAAGGTCGTCGACGCCGACTACCCGGACCGGGTGCTGCTGTGCGAGGCCAACCAGTGGCCCGGCGACGTCGTCGAGTACTTCGGCGAGAACGGCGACGAGTGCCAGATGGCCTTCCACTTCCCGGTGATGCCGCGCCTGTTCATGGCCGTCCGGCGGGAGCAGCGCTTCCCGATCTCGGAGATCATGGCCCAGACACCGGACATCCCGGACAACTGCCAGTGGGGCATCTTCCTGCGCAACCACGACGAGCTGACCCTGGAGATGGTCACCGACGAGGAGCGCGACTACATGTGGGCGGAGTACGCCAAGGACCCCCGCATGAAGGCCAACATCGGCATCCGTCGCCGGCTGGCGCCGCTGCTCGACAACGACATGGACACCCTCGAGCTGTTCAACGCGCTGCTGCTGTCGCTGCCGGGCTCGCCGGTCCTCTACTACGGCGACGAGATCGCCATGGGCGACAACATCTGGCTCGGTGACCGGGACGGCGTCCGCACCCCGATGCAGTGGACGCCGGACCGCAACGGCGGCTTCTCCACCGCCGACCCGCAGCGGATGTACCTGCCGCTGAACCAGGACCCGGTCTACGGCTACCAGGTCACCAACGTCGAGTCACAGTTGCGCAACACCAACTCGATGCTGCACTGGATCCGGCAGATGATCCGGGTCCGCAAGGAGCACCCGACGTTCGGTCTGGGCAGCTACGCCGAGATCGGCTCCCGCAACCCGACCGTGCTGTCGTTCGTCCGCGAGTTCGGCGACGACGTGGTGCTGTGCGTCAACAACCTGTCCCGCTTCCCGCAGCCGGTGGAGCTGGACCTGCGCCGCTTCGAGGGCTACACGCCCATCGAGCTCACCGGCCGGGTGGAGTTCCCGCAGATCGGCGTCCTGCCCTACATGCTCACCCTCTCCGGGCACGGCTTCTACTGGTTCGAGCTCGCCAAGCCGGCCGCGCCGGTGGCCGAGCCGGAGAGCGGCGCGTCCAGCGCGCTGGCGGAGTCCCTGCTCGCCGCCGGGGTGGTGTCCGCCGCCGAGGAGATCCCCGGCGACAGCGACACCCGCACCGGCGACGACGCCCCCGGAGGAGACCGATGAGCGCGCTGACCGACCTGCTCCGCGAGTGGATGCCGCACCAGCGCTGGTTCGGCGGCAAGGGCCGGGAGTGGTCCGACGTCACCGAGGAGGGGTTCCTGCTCGACCAGGCCGGCCCGGTCCTGTCGGTGCACCGGGTCCGCGTCTCCTACGCCGACGGCGCCACCGAGACCTACCTGGTGCCGCTGTCGTGGCGTGAGCACCCGTCCGACGACCTCAGCTCCGCGTTCGTCGGCGCGGTGCCCTCGGGTGACCGGGAGACCTACGCCTACGACGCGATGCGCGACCGCGACGCGAGCCCGCCGTGGCTGGTCCACCTGGTCCACGCCTCGACCGTCGGGCCGATGCACTTCCACCCGGCGGGGGTGGCCCCCATCCCCGAGGGCGTGCCCGGCGACATCGTGTCCACCGAGCAGAGCAACACCTCCCTGGTCTACGGCCAGGAGGCGATCCTCAAGCTGTTCCGCCGGCTCGAGCCCGGGCTCAACCCGGACGTGGAGGTCCACGAGGCGCTGCGCAAGACGGAGAACCCGCACATCGCGCCGCTGCTCGGGCACATCGAGATCGACGACCTCGACCCCTCGGCCGAGCCGGCCACGGTGGCCATGCTGCAGACGTTCGTCCCGAACGCCAGCGACGGGTGGCGGCTGGCCACGGCCAGCGTCCGCGACCTCTTCTCCGAGGGCGACCTGCACGCCGACGAGGTGGGCGGGGACTTCGCCGCCGAGAGCGAGCGGCTGGGCGCGGCGACCGCGTTGGTGCACGCGGACATGGCCAAGGTGCTGCCCACCGAGCCCGCCGACCCGGCCTGGTTCGCCACGGTGGCCGAGCAGATGACCGCCCGGCTGGAGGCGGCCATCGAGGTCGTCCCGCAACTGGCCGAGCACGCCGACGGGCTCCGCGCGGTCTACGCCGCGGTGGCCGACAGCCGGGAGACCGTCGTCCGGCAGCGGGTGCACGGCGACCTGCACCTGGGGCAGGTGCTGCGCACCGCCACCGGCTGGATCGTGCTCGACTTCGAGGGCGAGCCGGCCCGCCCGCTGGCCGCCCGGCGCGAGCTGGACAGCCCCATGCGGGACGTCGCCGGGATGCTGCGCAGCTTCGACTACGCCGCACGTCACATGCTCGTCGAGCAGCCGGGGGACCCCCAGCGCGCATACCGGGCCCAGGAGTGGGCAGAGCGCAACCGCAGCGCGTTCTGCGCCGGGTACTCGGCCGCGAGCGGTCTGGACCCGTGCGGCGACTCCCCGCTGCTGCGGGCGCTCGAGGCGGACAAGGCCGTCTACGAGTGCGTCTACGAGGCGCGCAACCGCCCGCACTGGCTGATGATCCCGCTGCAGTCGCTGTCCCGGCTCACGGCAGCGGACTGACCCGCGGCCAATCCCGACCACCGACGACAGGCACGAAGAGGACGGCGACGCGATGACGACCCCCGACGGGACGACCGAGGACCTGGCGACCGGCACGCCGGAGCGCACCGTCGACGCCGGCGACCGCGCACCGGCGACCAAGGAGGAGCTGCAGGCCGTCGTCGAGCAGAAGGCCGCCGACGCCGAGGCCGCCGAGCAGGAGCCGGTCATCAACGCCGCCCCCGCCCGCAAGCGGGCCGCCGCGAAGAAGGCCCCCGCGGCCAAGAAGGCGGCGGCGAAGAAGGCCCCGGCGAAGACCGCGGCACCCGGCGACGTCGCGGCGGGGCCGGCCGCCCCGGCGAAGAAGGCGGCCAAGAAGGCCGCCGCCAAGCGGGCGCCCCGCACGCGGGCGGCCCAGGAGGACGTCGTCCTGGAGCAGGGCGGCACCGCGGCCCCGGTGGTGGCCCCCGCGCCCATCGCGCAGCCGGGGAGCCCGAGTGGCGCCCCCGCCGGGCAGCCGGAGCCACCGGACGCCGACCCGGCGACGCCGAGCACCCCACAGGCCCCGAGCACTCCGGAGCCCACGAGCACCCCGCAGGCCCCCGACGACCACGACACCGGCATCCGGCACGGCACCGGCGCGGCCGGCACCGTGGTCGCGGGCCTGGTCACCGACGGCACCACCCCCGGCGGGCAGGAGGACGCGCCGCCCGCCGACACCGAGGGCGGGCTGGCCAGCGACCCTGCGCTGCCCGGCGCGGTCGCCGCGGGCGGGTCGGTCGGGATGGGCGGGCACGGGTCGGCGCACGAGGTCACCGAGGAGCAGCTGCGCGCCATCGTCGACGGCTGGTCCTACTCGCCGCACAGCGTGCTGGGCGCCCACCCGGCCGCGCAGGGCTGGGTCGTGCGCACGCTGCGACCCAACGCGGTCTCGGTGGCCGTCGTCGACGAGGACGGCGCCCGCCACGACGCCCGGCAGCTGCACGACGGGGGCATCTTCGAGGCCGCCGTCCCCCGGCAGCCCGGTGACTACCGCGTGGAGGTCACCTACGACAACAGCCAGGGCGGCACCGACACGTTCACCGTCGACGACCCCTACCGCTGGCTGCCGACGGTCGGCGAGCTGGACCAGCACCTCATCCGCGAGGGCCGGCACGAGCGCCTGTGGGACGTGCTGGGCGCGCACGTGCGGCGCTACGACACCCCGCGCGGGCGGGTCGAGGGCGTCTCCTTCGCGGTCTGGGCGCCGAGCGCCCAGGGCGTCAAGGTGACCGGCGACTTCGACTACTGGGAGGCCCGCGCCTACCCGATGCGGTCGCTGGGCTCCTCCGGCGTCTGGGAGATCTTCATCCCCGGCGTCCGGGTCGGCGCGCGGTACCGCTACCACGTGCTCGGCCGGGACGGCGTCTGGCGGCACAAGTCCGACCCGCTGGCCTTCGCCACCGAGGTGCCGCCGCTGAACGCCTCCGTCGTCACCGAGTCCGACTACGAGTGGAACGACGACACGTGGCTGACCGACCGGGCGCGCGCCGGCTGGCACCAGCGGCCGATGAGCGTCTACGAGGTGCACATCGGCTCCTGGCGGCAGGGGCTGTCCTACCGCGAGCTGGCCGACGAGCTGGTCGACTACGTGGTGGACGCGGGCTTCACGCACATCGAGTTCATGCCGGTCGCCGAGCACCCCTTCGGTGGCTCGTGGGGCTACCAGGTCACCAGCTACTACGCGCCGACGGCGCGGTACGGCTCACCGGACGACTTCCGCTACCTGGTCGACCGGGCCCACCAGGCCGGCATCGGCGTCATCGTGGACTGGGTGCCGGCGCACTTCCCCAAGGACGACTGGGCGCTGGCCCGCTTCGACGGCACCCCGCTCTACGAGCACGGCGACCCCCGCCGGGGCGAGCAGCTGGACTGGGGCACCTACGTCTTCGACTTCGGCCGCTCCGAGGTGCGCAACTTCCTCGTCGCCAACGCGCTGTTCTGGTGCAAGGAGTTCCACGTCGACGGCGTCCGCGTCGACGCGGTCGCCTCGATGCTCTACCTCGACTACTCGCGCAGCGAGTGGGAGCCCAACGTGCACGGCGGGCGGGAGAACCTCGAGGCCGTGGCGTTCCTGCAGGAGATGAACGCGACCGTGTACCGCGAGGTCCCCGGGGTGGTCACGATCGCCGAGGAGTCGACCGCCTGGCCCGGCGTCACGCGCCCCACCCACCTGGGCGGCCTCGGGTTCGGCTTCAAGTGGAACATGGGCTGGATGCACGACTCGCTCGCCTACGTGCAGCGCGAGCCGGTGTACCGCAGCTACCACCACGGGCAGCTGACGTTCTCGATGATGTACGCGTACTCCGAGAACTACGTGCTGCCGATCAGCCACGACGAGGTCGTCTACGGCAAGGGCTCGCTGCTGCGGAAGATGCCCGGTGACCGGTGGCAGCAGCTGGCCAACCTGCGCGCCTACCTGGCCTACATGTGGGCCCACCCGGGCAAGCAGCTGCTGTTCATGGGGTCGGAGTTCGGCCAGGACGCCGAGTGGGCCGAGAGCCGCTCGCTGGACTGGTGGCACCTGGACGACCCCGCGCACCGCGGCGTGCTGTCGCTGGTCACCGACCTCAACGCCCGGTACAAGGAGCTGTCGGCGCTGTGGTCGCAGGACGTCGACCCGGCCGGCTTCCAGTGGATCGACGCCAACGACGCCTCGGGCAACGTGCTGTCGTTCCTGCGCTTCGGCACGGCGGAGGGCTGCGCGGCGGGGACCGACGGCGAGGCGCTCGCCTGCGTCGTCAACTTCTCCGGGCAGCCGCACCACGGGTACCGCATCGGCCTCCCCCGGCCCGGGACCTGGCGCGAGGTGCTCAACAGCGACGCCGAGGGCTACGGCGGGTCGGGTGTGGGCAACCTGGGCGGGATCGAGGCCGTCGAGCAGCCGTGGCACGGCCAGCCGTACTCGGCCACGCTGTCGGCGCCCCCGCTGGGCACCGTCTGGTTCGTGCACGAGTGAACGGGCCCCTCTGCCCCCCACCGCTCGCAGGCTCGCGGCGGGACCCTGCAGAGGGGCCACGGTGGTGAGACGATCGGCGCGACATGCCTGACCTGCGCCTGCGCCGAGCGGCCGTGGCGCTGCTCGCCGCCGTCGCCCTGCTCGTGGTCTCCGGCTGCTCGGTGGTGGTCGTCGGACGCCCGCGGGCCGCGCAGCCGCCGCCGGACGACGCCGCCCCGGGCCGGGTCACCGTCGTCGGCGCGGTCGAGGGACCGATCGACCTCCTGGCCCGCAACGCCCTCGCCGACCTCGAGGACTACTGGGCCGAGCAGTTCCCGGACGTGTACGGCGACCGCTTCACCCCGCTCGCCGGCGGCTACTTCAGCGTCGACCCGGCCTCCGTGGACCCCGCCGTCTACCCGCAGGGCGTCGGCTGCGGCGCCGACCCCAGCGAGGTGGAGGGCAACGCCTTCTACTGCCAGGCGCCGCAGGCACCCAACTCCGACTCGATCACCTACGACCGCTCGTTCCTGGAGGACCTGGCCGGCCAGTACGGCCGGTTCATCCCCGCGCTGGTCATGGCCCACGAGTTCGGGCACGCCGTCCAGGCCCGGGTCGGCGCACCGGCCAGCTCCATCGCGACCGAGACGCAGGCCGACTGCTTCGCCGGGGCGTGGACGGCGTGGGTGGCGGACGGCGAGGCGGCCCACTCCACCATCCGGGCGCCCGAGCTGGACGAGCTGCTGCGCGGCTACCTGCTGCTGCGCGACCCGGTGGGCACCAGCCGCGCCGAGCAGCAGGCGCACGGCTCCTACTTCGACCGGGTGTCGGCCTTCCAGGAGGGCTTCGACGACGGTCCGACGGCGTGCCGCGACCGGTTCGGCCCGGACCGGGTGTTCACCCAGGGCCAGTTCACCTCCGACGACGACCTCCGCAGCGGCGGCAACTCCCCGTACGGGGTGGTGGAGCAGCTGGTCCAGGAGTCACTGCCGGAGTTCTGGACCCGCGCGTTCAGCGACGTCCTGGAGGGCGAGTTCACCCCGCCGCAGCTGACCGCCTTCGCGGGGGACGCACCCGGCTGCGCGGCCGCCGGGGACGCCGACCTCGTGTACTGCCCGCCCGGCGACGGGGACGGCGGGGACGACGGGCTGGTCGCCTACGACGAGCGCGACCTCACCGGCCCGGTCGTCGAGCAGCTGGGCGACTTCGCGTTCCCCACGGCCGTGTCGATCCCCTACGCCCTGGCCGCCCGCGACCAGCTGGGGCTGTCCACCGACGACGAGGCGGCGGCGCGCTCCGCGGTCTGCCTCACCGGCTGGTACGGCGCGCAGGTCTACAACGGCTCGCTGAGCACCGTGCGCGTCTCCCCCGGCGACATCGACGAGAGCGTGCAGTTCCTCCTCGAGTACGGCAACGACCCGCAGGTGCTCGGCGACGTCCAACTGTCGGGGTTCCAGCTGGTCGACCTGTTCCGCAGCGGCTTCCTGGAGGGCTCCGCCGCCTGCGACGTCGGCTGACCGCGCTGGGGCCGGCTCAGTAGAGGGCGAGGGTGAGCTCGCGCCGGGCCGCACCGACCCGCGGGTCCTGGTCGCCCACCACCGAGAACAGCTCCACGAGGTGCTTGCGGGCTCCGTCGCGGTCCTCCCCGGTCGTGCGGCGGACGACGTCCAGCAGGCGGGCGAAGGCGCCCTCGACGTCGCCGGTGCCCAGCAGGAAGTCAGCGGCGCGGGTCTGGGCGGGGATGTCGTCCGGGGCGGCGTCCGCGCGGGCCAGCGCGTCCGGGCCGGCCTCGTCGGCACGGCGGAACAGCTGCACCTGTCGCAGCGCGAGCCCAGCGACCGGGTGGTCGGGCTCCGCGTCGACGATCGCCTGGTAGGCGGCCTCGGCGGCGACGAGGTCACCGCGCTCCAGGGCCGCCTCGGCGGCGTCGAGCCGCGGGTCCTCGACCTCGTCCTCGGCCCCGGCGCCGGCCTCGGCTCCGGGCACCGCACCCCCGGTGGTGGCACGCACCAGCTCGCTGACGAACTGGCGGGCCTGCTCCTCCGGGATCGCGCCGGTGAACTCGGCGACGAGCTGTCCCTGCCAGACTGCCTTGACCGCCGGGATGCCCTGCACCCGCAGGCCCTGGGCGAGCGCGGGGTTCGCGTCCACGTCCACCTTGGCCAGCACCCAGGACCCGGCACCCTCCGCGGCCAGCCGCTCGAGCACCGGCGAGAGCTGCTTGCACGGCCCGCACCACTCGGCCCACAGGTCGAGCACGACGGGCACCTGGAAGGAGCGGTCGAGGACGTCGGCCTGGAAGGTCTCCTCGGTGACGTCGATGACGGCGGCACCCGGCGCACCGGCCGGCGCGGCGGCGCTCGGCGCAGGTGCGGCCTGGGCCCGTGCCGCCGCCTCCGAGCGGGCCTTGACGGCGGCGAGGTCCACCGCGCCGGCCATCGCGGCGGCCATCTGCGCCTGCTGGGCCTGTGCGCGCGGGTCGGGACGTCCGGGACGGGAGGGCTGCATGACCTCGATCATCCCACCGTGTCGCGAGCGGTGTCGGGGGTGCTCAGCGGACCGCCGGCGCCGCCTCCGCGACGTCCCCCGCGCCGAGGCGGACGCGCTTGAGGATGTCGAACAACGTCGCCAGCTCGGCGGCCGGGACGTCGCCCAGCCCGAAGTCCAGGCCGGTCAGCGCGGCGGTGGCCGCCTCGACGACCGACCGCCCGCGCTCGGTGATGCCGGCGAGCACCCCGCGGCCGTCGGCGGGGTTGGGCCGGCGGTCGACGTAGCCCGCGGCGACCAGGCGGTCGATGGCGTTGGTCACGCTGGTCGGGTGCACCATCAGCCGGCTGCCGATCACCTTGAGGGGCAGCTCACCGGTGCGGCTGAAGGTGAGCAGCACCAGCACCTCGTAGCGGGCGAAGGTCAGCCGGTGCGGCCGCAGCGCCTCGTCGTAGCGGGCGAGCAGGATCTGCTGGACCCGGAACACCGACGTCGCGGCCCGCATCGTGGCGGCCGGGCCGAAGCGCTGCTCCCACGACTCCCCTGCGCGCTCGATGGGATCGAAGGGCAACCCCAGCGGTCGGACCATGGATGCGAGGTTACGGTCCGGCCGCCGAGCACCGAGTGGCGAGCCGTCGTGGCCACCGGGACGTGGGAACCACGGTCGCTCGCCGGTCGGCGCGGGGAGCGGAGGTCAGGCGGGGGGCGCGGGACGCAGCGGCGGCACGTGCCGGACGCCGAACACCTCGCGGAGGGCCACCTGCGCCGCGTTGTCCCCGCAGGCCCCGTGGACGGCGGGCCCGGGCGGCGTGGCCGACGAGGCGAGGTAGACGCCCCGCACCGGGGTCTTGTAGGTGTTCCAGCGCGGCACCGGCCGGGCCAGCATCTGTCGCAGCGTCGCCTGACCGTTGGAGATGTCGCCGCCGATGTAGGCCGGGTTCCACTTCTCCATGGCGACGGCGTCCTTGGTGACCCGATCGACGACGGTGTCCTTGAACCCGGGGGCGAAGCGCTCCACCTGGTTCTCGATGGCCTCCGTCATGTCGACGTCGGCACCGTGCGGCACGTGCACGTAGGCCCAGAAGACGTGCCCGCCCTCGGGCGCACGGGTCGGGTCCGGGACGGTCGGCTGGACGGCGAGGACGTACGGCCGGTCGGTGAGCTGCCCCTTGTTGGGCGCCCGTTCGCCGGCGATGGTCTCCTCGAGGGTCCCGGCGATGTGGATCGTCCCGGCCCGCCGGACGTCGGGGTTGGTCCAGGGCACCGGCTCGGACAGGATCCAGTCCACCTTGAAGACCCCGGCGCCGTGCTTGTAGCGCCGCACCCAGCGGCGGTAACCCTCGTGCACGCGGTCGCCGGCCATCGAGACGAACGCCTCCGGCGTCGTGTCCAGCAGGACGGCGGGCACGCCCTCGAACTCGCGCAGGTCGGTGACCAGGTGGCCGGTCACCACCTCACCGCCCTGCTGCTCGAGTGCGGTCACCATCGCGTCGGCCAGGTTCTGCGAGCCGCCCTCGACCAGCGGCCACCCGACGTGGTGGCCGAGCATGGTGAGCAGCATCCCGAGCGCCGAGGTCAGCGGCTGGCTCAGGTCCAGCATGCCGTGGGCGGCCGCCCCGCCGAGCAGCGCGCGGGCCTCCTCGGTCTCGAAGTACCGGTGGGCCAGCCAGCGCACGTTCGGCAGCCCGTTGAGCCCGAACTTCGTGATCGCCCCGACGCTGCGCGTGGGCAGCCGGCGCAGCCGGCTGGTCAGGAAGAAGTCGACGACGTCGGTGCCGTGTTCGACGAGCGGTTCGAACAGGCGGCGGTAGGCCGCGCCGTCACGCCCCAGGCCGGCGGCGGTCTCGCCGATCGAGCGGTGCGCGACCGCCGCGCCGCCGCCGTCCAGGGGGTGCGCGTAGTTGATCTCCGGCTGGACCAGCCGGACGCCGCGGGAGGCCAGGTCGAACTCCCGGAAGAACGGCGCCGCGGCGGCCATCGGCTGCACGATCGAGCAGACGTCGTGCCGGTAGCCCGGCCGCATCAGCTCCTCGGTGCGCATCCCGCCGCCCGGTCGCTCGGCTGCGTCCACCACCTGCACGCGCAGGCCGGCGGCGGCCAGCCGCAGGGCGGCGGCCAGTCCGTTCGGCCCGGCTCCGACGACGACGGCGTCCGGTCTCCCGTTCACCCCGCCATCCTGCCCTCACCCGGTTCCACCTGCGCGAGGGGCGCGGGCGGCCGGGTCACGCCGGAGCGGGCACGTGCAGGACGAGCGCGTCGCCCTGCCCCCCGCCGCCGCACAGGGCGGCCGCGCCGACGCCGCCGCCGCGACGGCGGAGCTCCAGCGCGAGGTGCAGCACGATCCGGGCGCCGCTCATGCCGATCGGGTGGCCCAGCGCGATCGCGCCGCCGTTGACGTTGACCTTCTCCGGGTCGACGCCGAGCTCGCGGGTGGAGACGATGCCCACCGCGGCGAAGGCCTCGTTGATCTCGACCAGGTCGAGATCGGCCGGCTCGATGCCCTCGCGGGCGCAGGCCCGGGCGATCGCGCGGGACGGCTGGCTCTGCAGCGTGGCGTCCGGGCCGGCGACGACCCCGTGGGCGCCGATCTCGGCGATCGGGGTCAGCCCGAGCTCGGCGGCCTTCTCGGCGGACATGACCACGACCGCGCAGGCGCCGTCGGAGATCTGCGAGGCGGTGCCGGCGGTGATCGTGCCGTCCTCCGCGAAGGCCGGCTTGAGCCGCGCCAGGGTGTCGGCGGTGGTGTCGGGGCGGACGCCCTCGTCCTCGCGGAACTCGATCGGGTCGCCCTTGCGCTGCGGGACGAGCACCGGGGTGATCTCGTCGTCGAACAGGCCGTTCTTCGCCGCCGACGCGGCCCTCTGGTGGCTGGCCGCGGCGAAGGCGTCCTGCTCCTCGCGGGTCAGGTCGTAGCGGCCGTTGGCCTGCTCGGTCAGCAGCCCCATCGCCACCTGGTCGAAGGTGTCGGACAGGCCGTCGTGGGCCATGGCGTCGACGAGCTTCGCGTCGCCGTACTTGGTGCCGGTGCGGGAGTCCAGCAGCAGGTGCGGGGCGCGGGTCATCGACTCCATGCCGCCGGCGACGACGACGTCGAACTCGCCGGCGCGGATGAGCTGGTCGGCCAGCGCGATCGCGTCGAGGCCGGACAGGCAGACCTTGTTCAGCGTGAGCGACGGCACCGACATCGGGATGCCGCCGGCCACCGCCGCGGGGCGGGCCGGGTTCTGCCCGGCGCCGGCCAGCAGCACCTGGCCCATGATCACGTAGTCGACCTGGTCCCCGGCGATCCCGGCCCGCTCGAGGGCGGCCTTGATCGCGATGCCGCCGAGATCGGCGGCGGAGAAGTCCTTCAGGGAGCCGAGCAGCCGACCCATCGGCGTCCGGGCGCCGCTGACGATGACGGAACGGGGCATCGGGGCCTCCAGTAGCAGGGCCACCGGGAGTGGCGGTCCGGTGTGCGTGGTGCGCGCCGCGCGGGAGCGCGCGGCGTCGGGCTGTCCCACAGGATAGGACGGCGGAGCGCCATACCACCCCGCGCGACGCCGGACGTGACCCCTGTCACACCCGGCTGTCGGCTGCGCCGCCCGGGCGGGGAGGATGCCGCTGTGACGACCCCCGCCGACAGCGCCGACCTCCCCGCCGGCCTGTTCACCACCATCGACCACGTGGGCATCGCCGTGCCGGACCTGCGCGAGGCGATCGCCTTCTACGAGCTGGCCTTCGGGATCACGTCAGTGCACGAGGAGATCAACGAGGAGCAGGGCGTGCACGAGGCGATGCTCTCCGTCGGGGACGGCGAGACGCGCATCCAGTTGCTCGCCCCGCTGACCCCCGAGTCGGCGATCGCGCGGTTCATCGGCCGCTCGGGGCCGGGCCTGCAGCAGCTGGCCTTCCGGGTCGAGGACGTCGACGCCGCCTCTGCCACCCTGCGGGCCCGCGGGATGCGGCTGCTCTACGACAGGCCCCGGCGCGGCACCGCGGGCAGCCGGATCAACTTCGTGCACCCCAAGGACGCCGGCGGGGTGCTCGTGGAGCTCGTCGAACCGGCCGCCGACGGCTCCTGACCGCCGCTCCCGGAGCGGCCGAGCGGACCGGGGCGTGGACGTGGCGCGTTGCCGGGTAGGACTGGCACCCTGCTGGGAGTCCGCGGGAACACGCCGACCTCCACCGCCGACTCTGCGAGGATGACCGCATGACCGATCCCCGTCGCGACCTGCTGCCGATGCGCGAGGCCCAGCACTCGTTCGACGTCGTGCTGCGCGGCTACGACCGCCACCAGGTCGCCGAGACGATCGAGCGGCTCGAGGCCGACATCCGCGTCGCCCTCGCCGACCGGGACGCGGCCGCGGGGCGGTCGGCGGACCTCGCCGGTCAGCTCTCGGCGCTGCACGGCGAGATCGACGCGCTGCGTCGCAAGGCCGCGGCGGCCGGGCCGGCGACCTTCGAGAACATGAGCGAGCGCATCTCGCACATGCTCCGGCTCGCCGAGGAGGAGGCCGCCGACATCCGGCAGGCCGCCGAGGCCGAGGCGATGGCGCTGCGCGAGCAGACCGCCGCCGAGGAGCGGGCGATGCACGAGCGGCACGCCGCCGGGCGCGCCGAGGTCGAGCGGATGATCTCCGAGGCGCGGCACAACGCCGAGCAGATCGCCAGCAAGGCCCAGATCCGCGCCGACGAGCTGGTCAGCAAGGCGCAGGAGAAGGTCGCCCGGCTGGACGCCGAGTCGCAGGCGCGCCGGGCGAAGGTCGAGGAGGACTTCGAGCTCGCCCAGCGGTCCCGCCGGCACGAGGCCGCGCAGCGCGAGGAGGAGCGCGAGCGCGCCTCCACCGAGGCCGCCCGCCAGCGGGTCGCCGCGGCCGAGCAGCACTCCGCCCAGATGGTCAGCGAGGCCGAGGCGGCTGCGGCCGCGATCCGCGCCGTGCGCGACGAGCTCACCGGGCGGCTGTTCGAGGCCCGCCGGGTGCTCGAGCAGCTGCCCGAGCTCAGCGACCGCCCCGAGCCCGCGGCCGGCCAGCGGCCGCCGGTGCCCGGCCAGTCCGCGTCGCAGCCGGCCGTCGCCCGCTCGCAGCAGGGCGCGCCCAAGCCGGTCGGGCCGCAGACCGCGCAGCAGCCGGCCGTGGGACCGCAGACGGCGCAGCAGCCCGCCGTCCGGCCGCCGACGACCGCGCCGCAGCCGGCCGTCTCCCGCCCGGCCGAGGCCGGCAGCGGGGAGGCGGCCGCGGCCCGCCAGCCCACCCGTCCGCCGGCACCGCCCACCCAGCCGGCCGTGCAGCCGGCCCCGGCCCGGACCGGTGAGGGCACCGGTGACGCCGGACGCGAGGGCCCGTCCCCGCAGCAGACGCAGGTGATCCGCCCCGTGTCCTCGTCGGGCCCGGCCGGAGGCGCCTCGCCGGCCAGCGGACCGCCCACCCTCGTCCAGCCCGCGGTCGGCCAGCCCGACGCGGACACCGGCAGCCAGCCGGTGAACGGCCGCCACTGACCCGCTCCACCCCGCCACCACCGGCCCCGCGCCGGCGGGCTCGGCTGGCCGCGGCCGTCCTCCTCGCCGCGGCGTGCGCCCTGCTGGGGAGCCCGGCGCGGGCGGCCGACGGCGGCCTGCTGCGGCTGGCGCACCTGTCCCCGGACAGCCCCGCCGTCGACCTGTCGGTCAGCCCGGCCGGCGGCGCTCCCCCGGTGACCACCCTGTCCGGGGTCCGCTACGGCACCGTCACCGAGTACGGCGAGCTGCCGCCGGGCAGCTACGACGTGACCGTGCGCCGGGCCGGGGCCGGCGCGGGCGGCCCCCCGGCGCTGTCCACCCGCGTCGAGGTGGCCGCCGGGAGCGCGCGGACCGTCGCCACGGCCGGCCGGTTCGCCGATCTGGACCTCACCGTCGTCGACGACGACCTGTCGCCTCCGCCGCCCGGCACCGCGCGCGTCCGCGTGGTCGCCGCCGCCGCGACCGCGCCGCTCCTGGACGTGGCGGTCGCCGGCCGGGCGGTGGCGACCGGGCTGGCCCTCGGCGGCACCGGCGCCCCCGTTCCCGTGCCGGCCGGGGCCACGTCGCTGCGGATCACCGCCGGCGGGGAGCCGACCGAGGTCCCGCTCGACCTCGCCGCGGGGTCGGTCTCCAGCGTCCTGGTGCTCGACCGCCCGGGCGGCGGGCTGACCGTGCGGCCGGTGCTCGACGCCGCGGGAGCCGCGGCGGTGCCCGCGGGCGGGGTCGCGGCCGGGGCGGGCGGGGTCGCGGCCGGGGCGGGCGGCGGC